>JAUIKX010000223.1 GCA_030430515.1 Gammaproteobacteria bacterium
CGCTGCCAGCTCTTTATCAGACAGATCACCTTGCACCGTCATGCTCACAGCACGCTCCATGGAGGCGCTCAACGCCAGATGATCCGCGTCCTCCGCATAACGCTGATAGTCCATCTGCTCGAACTGAAGGCTGATCCGGTCCCCTTCCTGCGTCGTCAGCTCGAATGAGAGTTCGGACACACTCTGCGCTTCAAGGGACCGTGCTCTCAGCTGACCAAACTCCTCAGCCGACAGCCGCTGGAACGCGCCGTGACGAGGAGACTGTGAGCTTTCAACGGCCGTTGCCTGCTGCAGTGGCCGGGGAGATAGAACAGCTGACGCACCATGCAGACGGCTGCCATGTTCATTGGGCGCTCTGCCCGTTTCGCGGATCTGAGAAGCTTGCGGCGCATCCTTGCGCTGCATATGGCCCGGTGCCTGCAGAGCGTTCAGAAGCTGAGCAAACCCGGAACCCTGACCGATGGCGCCGATCATGAGCACCCGTCCCTGGAAGTTCCTTCAGACGGGTTATCGGCGCATCAGCCATTTACTTGAGCCTGGGGCGTGTCGACGCCCCCTAGATGTCGTAGCCCCGCTCGTTGTGCAGAACGAGATCCAGACCTTCCAGCTCTTCCTCGTCATTCACCCGGTTGCCGACCAGCGCGCCGGAGATCTTCAGCAGCACCCAGGAAACGACGCCGGTGTAGACGATCGTCACGACCACGCCGATGGCCTGCGTCGTGAGCTGCCCGCTAATGCTGATGTCTTCCTGACCGCTGAACACACCGAGCGCCGAGCTGGCGAAAATACCCGTCAGCAGCGTGCCGAGAATGCCGCCGACGCCGTGCACCGGAAAAACGTCCAGAGAATCATCGATCTTCAGCGTGCGCTTGATGTAGTTGGTGGCCACGAAGCAGACCACGCCGGCGGCGATACCTATTACGAGCGCGCCACCGGGACCGACGAAGCCCGAGGCCGGCGTAATGGTGCCGAGGCCGGCGACCATGCCGGTCACCGCGCCCAGCGCACTGGGCTTGCCGAAGCGAATCCATTCCGCCATCAGCCAGGTGAACGCCCCCGCGGACGCGGATACGTGCGTCACGAGCATGGCCATGGCCGCATCGCCATTGGCCGCCAGCGCAGAACCGCCATTGAAACCGAACCAGCCGACCCAGAGCATCCCGGCGCCGGTAATGGTCAGGGTCATGTTGTGGGGCGGCATGGGCTGCTCCGGGAACCCCCGGCGATTGCCCAGAACCATAGCCGCGACGATGGCAGCCACACCGGCGGTGATGTGCACGACGACGCCGCCGGCGAAATCCATCACCCCACGATCACCCAACTGGCTGAGCCAGCCGCCACCCCATACCCAGTGGCAGACCGGCGCGTAGACAAGTAGCAACCAGGCGCTCGAAAATATGAGCACTGCTGAAAAGCGCATGCGCTCGGCGAATCCACCGACGATCAGCGCAGGGGTAATGATGGCAAATGTCATCTGGAAGAGCCCGAATGCGCTCTCCGGGATGCTGCCGGATAGCGTGCCTTCGCTGACGCTGGCGAACAGCACCTTGCTGAAGTCGCCGATGAACGCGTTGCCTTCGCCGAACGCGAGGCTATAGCCGACGGCCAGCCAGAGTATCGACATCAGACCGGTGAGCGTGAAGCACTGCATGAGCACGCTGAGCACGTTCTTGTTGCGCACGAGCCCACCATAGAAAAGCGCGAGCCCCGGGATGGTCATGAACAGCACGAGTGCGGTGGATGTGAGTATCCAGGCCGTGTCGCCTTTATCGAGGCCCCCGTCGGCCCAGGCGCCGGTACACATCAGCGCACCAGCCATGAATATTGCGAATCGTTTCATTGCCCCTCCGGCTCTTGTTCTTTCTGGGGCATCAGTGAGCAAAAATGGTGCCAGGCCGAGTTCCGCCCGTTTCAGGGGCATGCCCTGCTCAGCAGTCCGCCTGCCAGGCTCTAAATTGGTGCGATTGCGGTTAGAGAGTGTGCACGCGCACCAATATGGGACGGGGAATTGGCGCGTCTCGCCAGCTAAACAAGACGTTCGATCGACTGCAGCCGACCGTCTGCCGAGGCGTCCAGACGAAACGTGCCCCGCACACCATCGGACCCGACGAACTGCCTCAGGATCGCAGCGGGAAACACCACGCGCAGGCCCCGCCTGTCCCGGGCCTGAACATTGCGCGCAGCACCTGAGTAGAACTTCAGAAGTTCGTCGCGGGAGATGGATATATCGAAAATGTATTGCATAGGCGCACCGTGCTGAAAGCATAGACCGAATCAGCAAAATGGACGTGCGTAATCGCGCCGCTACAATACCGCCTCTTTCAAGTGAAGCGGGCCCTATGGAATCAACCCAGTTCTCGAGCATCCGCACGGTTGCGCAGTGGCTGACCAGCCGCATCATCGGCCAGGAGGCGCTGCTGGAGCGCCTGCTCATCGCGCTGTTAAACGGCGGCCATCTTCTTGTGGAAGGTGCACCGGGCCTGGCAAAAACCCGGGCCATCAAAGAGCTCGCCAGCGCGGTGGAGGGTGATTTCCACCGGATCCAGTTCACCCCGGACCTGTTGCCGAGCGACGTTACGGGTTCGGAGATCTATCGGCCCGAGGACGGCAGCTTCTCGTTCCAGAAAGGACCGGTCTTCCACAACCTCCTTCTAGCCGACGAAATCAACCGCGCACCGGCAAAAGTGCAGTCCGCGCTGCTGGAAGCCATGGCCGAACATCAGGTCAGCGTCGGCCGTCAGACCTTCGCGCTGCCGGAGCTGTTCCTTGTCATGGCCACGCAGAACCCTATCGAACAGGAGGGCACCTACCCACTGCCCGAGGCGCAGCTCGACCGCTTCCTCATGCATGTAAAGGTGGAGTATCCCGACGTTGCCGCCGAGCAGCAGATCCTGCACCTGGTGCGCCAGGAGAACCGAGCGGGACGTGCCGCAACGGAAGCACCACCCTACAGGCTCACCGAGGCGGATATTCTCGCCGCGAGACAGGCCATGCTGGATATGCACATGGCCGAAAACGTCGAGCAATACATCGTGCAGCTGGTCATGGCCACCCGCAGCCCACAGGGCGAACTCGCGGAGTGGATCGAGTACGGTTCGAGCCCCCGCGGCACCATTGCGCTGGACGGGTGCGCCCGAGCGGTGGCTTGGCTGCGCGGACGGGATTTCGTTTCACCGGAAGACGTGCAGTCGGTTGCGCACGATGTGCTGCGCCATCGGGTTCTGCTGACCTTCGAGGCCGAGGCTCAGGGCGTGCAGATCGACCAGGTGATCGACGGTTTGATCGGGCAGGTGCCCACACCCTGATGGTTGCCCTGACCGGCGCCTACGTGGATGCCAGGGCGCTTTTGTCTTTGCGCCACCTTCGCGGCAGCCCGGAATCCGGCCGCGCGGTCAAAGTGCTTGGCGCGCAATCCGGGTTGAAGCTCTCCAAGCAGAAAGGCCGCGGCGTGGATTTTGCCGAGGTCCGCCTGTACCAGGCAGGCGACGACGTGCGCAGCATCGACTGGCGGGTCACCGCGAGAAAAAACCGGCCGCATACGAAAATTTTCCGCGAGGAACGCGAGCGCCCGACGCTTATTTTCTGCGACCAGAGCCAGAGCCTGTTCTTCGGATCGAAACTGCGGTTGAAGTCCGTGGCCGGTGCCGAAGTTGCCGCGCGCCTGGCCTGGCAGACCCTGCACGACAACGACCGCGTGGGTGGGCTTGTGCTCGGCAACGATGATTTCAGCGTGCACAAGCCCAAACGCAGCATCAAGTCGACCGCCCGATACCTGAACGACGTCGCCGCTTACAACAGGCGCCTGCAACGCGGTGCGCATGCAGACACCGCCTTGCTGGTGGAAGCGCTGACGGCACTGCGTCGGCTGGCACACACCGGCTACCGCATCGCTCTGGTGAGCGATTTCGCCAACCAGCACGAATCCTGGCAGGACGCCGTCAGCGCCCTGGCCCGCCGCAACCAGCTCACGCTTGTGCAGATCTACGATCCGCTGGAAAAGAAACTGCCCCATGCCGACCTGTATTCGATCACCAATGGCACCACGCGGTTGCGGGTAGACACTGGTGATCGCAGGTTGCGCCAGCACTACGAGCAGTCGTTCAATGATCGTGAGGACATGCTGCGTTCGCTCAGCGGTCACCGCGCCGTCAACCTTCTGCGCATCAGCACCGATGATGCCGACATCTCCTTGAGAGGTGCGTGATGCAGGACGATCCGCTCTCACAGCTGCGCGACATTCACCTACCGACAGAGCCAAGCTGGTGGCCTCCGGCACCGGGCTGGTGGATCGCAGCGCTGCTTGCAGTCGCAGCCACGATCTTCCTGATCCTGAAGCTGCGCAACCGGTGGCGGGCCGGCCGCCCCCGCAGGCTCGCGCTGGCCGAGCTGGCTCTGGCCAAACAGGCCCAGGCGCAGGGGGCAATTTCCACCACCGAATATCTGCACCAGTGCAACGCTCTGATCAAGCGCCTATGGGTACGCTCGCTCGGCCATGCCGAAGGCGCATCGCTCACGGGTACCGCCTGGCTGCAATACCTCGATGCTGTGCACGGTAGTGACGCGTTCACCAACGGAGCCGGGCAGGTGCTGGGCGAAGCCCGCTTCGCGGCGGAATCCCCCGACCTGAAACCGGAATTTCATGAACTCGTCAAACGTCTGCTCGAGCGCGAGCCGGTGGAGCAAAGCTCATGATTGAGCTGATCTGGCCCTGGCTGCTGGCCGCTGCACCGCTGCCGCTGGTCGTACGCTGGCTGACACGCCGGTCAGAAAGCCGCCAGCCGGCGCTGACGGTGCCTGACCTAGCGCCATATCAGGCTGATGGTGGCCTGTCCGCAAGCACATCAGGTCACCGCAGATTTTCGCTGCCGCTGACGCTTCTGGCTCTGGCCTGGCTGCTTCTGGTAGTCGCGGCCGCAAGACCGCAGTGGACCGGTGACCCTATCGCTCTGCCCGCCTCCGGGCGTGACCTCATGCTGGCTGTCGACATCTCGGGCAGCATGGGCACCGAAGACATGCAGCTCGGCGGCGATTACGTCGATCGTCTCAGCGTGGTTAAACAGGTCGTCTCACAGTTCATCGAGGCGCGGGGCGGCGACCGTGTGGGCCTGATCCTTTTCGGCACCAACGCCTATCTTCAGGCGCCCCTCACATTCGACCTCGCCACTGTCATGCAGCTGCTCAATGAGGCGCCCGTCGGTATTGCTGGCGGCAAGACCGCCATCGGCGACGCCATTGGTCTGGGCGTGAAACGCCTCCGCCAACGTCCGGACGGCGACCGCGTGCTGATCCTTCTGACCGACGGCGCCAACAATGTCGGTGAGGTGGCGCCCATCAAAGCATCGGAGCTGGCGTCGGAAATCGGAGTGCGCATCTACACCATCGGCGTCGGCGCAACTGAAATGCGTATGCCGAGCCTCTTCGGGCGTTTCGGCAGCCGCATCGTCAACCCGTCTGCCGAGCTCGATGAAGACACCCTCAAAGCCATCGCCGCGAACACCACCGGGCGCTACTTCCGTGCGGAAAACACCCAGCAGCTGGCCGAAATCTACGCCATCATCGATGAGCTGGAACCGGTGGAACAGGAAGCGGAAACTTTCAGGCCTGTGCAGGCCCTGTTCATGTGGCCTCTGGGTGGCGGCCTGATTCTGCTGCTGTTCGCGCTGGCCCTTCAATCGTTTCCTGGAGGTCTGCGTGGAGTTTGATCCGCATTTCCTTCGTCCGCTCTGGCTGCTGGCGCTGATACCGGCTGGAGTGCTCTTCGGGTTCTACCAGAGCCGCGCACGTGGTGAGACAGGCTGGCGTGACGAGGTAGACGAAGCGCTGCTCGAAGTCCTGCTGGACGATGGCAGGGGTGGCAGATCCGCTGTGGCCTGGCCCGTTCTTCTGGCCACCGTAGCCATGATCATCGGCTTAGCCGGACCAACCTGGGAGCGTCTGCCGCAGCCGGTGGAACAGAGAACCGACGCACTGGTCATCGCGCTGGATCTGTCGCTATCCATGTACGCCCAGGACGTGGCGCCGTCGCGCCTGGTACGGGCACGGCAGGAAATCATCGATGTGCTTCGCGCGAG
>JAUIKX010000224.1 GCA_030430515.1 Gammaproteobacteria bacterium
TATAGCGGCTCGGGAGCTACCCGAGATGACAACTGAAGAAGCGGTCAGCCAGCTGCAGAGCTGGAATCTGCACGTATTCATGCGTCCGGCGGCACCGGCTGGCTCGCCGCGGGAGAACAATCCCGTGCTGCCGAGCGATGTGATTTTTCTAGAGCCGCCGAACGGTGGGTGAACCCACCGCGCAAGCAACGGTGGCAGACGTCCGCGTGGCCGCTGCGCACGAAGGGGTGGCGGAGCTCGTGGTTACACTTGCTTATCCCAACGGCGGGCGTACGGAAGTGGCGTTGGATGAGCCTGCGGTCACCGCATTGATGGCAGCGTGTAACGCTCAGAGTGAGGGTGATCTGCTCGGCTGCAGCTGGCGGCAGGTGCGCGATGCGCTGCAGGTTTCCTGGAACCGCCTGACACCGCTCAGGTAGAGGGACGAGATAGGTAGACGGGCGAGAGAAGAATTCAAGACAGAGAGGTGTTCGATATGTTCGATATGGTCATCAGAAACGGAAAGATCGTAGACGGCACGGGCAAACCGGCGTTTGCCGCGGACGTTGCCATCGCCGATGGGCGCGTTGCCCGGATCGGCCGGATCGAAGGTGCCGCAAGCAAAACCATCGATGCGTCCGGCCGGGTCGTTGCGCCAGGTTTCATCGATCCCCACACCCATTTCGATGCCCAGCTGCTTTGGGATGGTCAGGCGCGACCTGCCCTGGCGCATGGGGTGACCACGATCGTTCCGGGCAACTGCTCTCTGTCGCTTGCGCCGCTAAAGGCCGAGCACCGCATGAAGCTCGTGGGTATGTTCAATCAGATCGAAGAGATGCCTTACAAGGCATTCGAAAGCGGTGTGGAATGGAACTGGCAGACGTTCGAGGAATATGTGGAACGCATCTCGAAGGATCTGGCGGTGAACGTGGCGCCGCTCGTTGGTCACAGCCTGCTGCGCCTCTGGGTGATGGGCGAGTCCTCCATGCAGCGCACCGCTACTGATGACGAGATCGCTCAGCTCAAGGATCTGCTGCGTCAGTGTCTCGATGCAGGCGCCATCGGTCTTTCCACGAGCTTCGTGGATATGGACGAAACGCTGCAGCCGGTACCGAGCCGTCTGGCTGACCCGCGTGAGCTGGAGGCGCTCTCTGCTGTGCTGGCCGAGTATGGCCGGCTGCTGCAGATCGTGCCGGAGTTCTACGACCCGGACCTGACCATTGCGAGGGTCGATCAGCTTGCGGAGCTCTCCATCCGGCACGGGATTCCGACCACGTTTTCCCCCTTGTTCCTGAACAACGACAACGTCTCTTCGGTGGAACGTGTCATGAAGCGGGTAGAAGAGCAGTTCGCGCGCGGCGCGCGTGTCTGGCCTCAGGTACAGACACGGCCCATCGACATCAGCTTCAGCTTCGCCGTGCCGAGCCTGCTGTTTTTCCGCTTTCCCACCTGGTACGGCATCATGCGTTTCGGTTCTCATGAGGAGATCGTTGCGGCGTTTTCTGACATGTCGCGTCGCGATGCGCTGCTGGCCGAAGTGAAGCCACTGGAAATGCTCTGGCCGCACATCGTGCTGCGGCAGGTGCGAACCGAAGCCAACCAACCGCTCGTGGGCAAAACGCTGGGTGAGATTGCCGAGATCCGTGGCACAACGCCTGTGGAAGCAATGATTGATCTTTCTCTGGAAGAAGATCTCGACGCGCATTTTCTATCCGCCTCCATGGGGCACAACGACGATGAAGGTGTGGCGCGGTTGTTGAACCATCCTCTCGTGCATGTGGGCGCCAGCGACGGCGGTGCGCACATCCTGTCGTTTTCCACCTATGGCGATACCGGCTACCTGCTGGGACATTTCGTGCGCGATTGCCAGGTGGTGGGCCTTGAAGCGGCCGTGAAGAAAATCACCAGCGAAACGGCCGATATCTGGGGCATCAGCGACCGCGGTCGCCTGCAGCCCGGTGCAGTTGCCGATATCGCTATTTTCGATCCGCAGACGATCGACCGCGGGCCGGAAGTCTTCGTGGGCGACGTGCCGGGTGACGGCAGCCGTTACGTGCGTGACTCTGTCGGCGTTGAGGCAGTGATCGTGGGCGGCGCGCTGGCCTGGTCTGCGGATGGAGGTTATACGGATGCCAGAAACGGACAGATCCTGCCGGGAGTCAGCTAGGGCCTTGGTTTCATGACGCTCGACGACGACATGCGCTGGTTCGATAAAACCCGCGATCTCGAGCAGATCCAGCGGATCTGGCAGGAGGTGGGCTGGGTCGAAGGTGCGCAGGAGGTTCGGGCGGTAGAGGACTTTTTCAGTGTCGGTACGTCGCTGACCGGTCTCGTCGAGGATGGTGTCGAGTGCGCGGTGCATGTGTGTCCCGGCACGTTGCGCCTGGATCAGACAGACCTGGCGCTGTGCGCCGTCACCGCGGTGACGACCAGCCATGTGGGCCGAAAACTGGGCTTCGCCCAGCGCCTGACGTCGATACAGCTTCAGCGCGCGGCGCAGGAAGGTGCGCAGGTTGCGGCGCTCGGTATGTTCGAACAGGGGTTCTACGACAAACTCGGCTTCGGCAGCGCATCTTACGAACATGAGTTCACATTCGATCCTGCGACGCTGACCGTTCCGGTCAGTACCGCTGTGCCTCGACGTCTTTCCAAGGATGACTGGGTCGATATGCACAGGGCGCTCTGCCGCAGGATGAAAGCACACGGCAGCGTCGTGCTCGAGCCGCCTTCGATTATTGCTGCCGAGCTCGCCTGGACCGCCAATGGCTTTGGTTTCGGCTACTACGACGGCGACGAACTGACCCACTGTCTCTGGTTGAGCACGCAGGACATCGAGTACGGCCCGCTCCGGGTGGAGTTCATGGCCTACCGCAATCTTCAGGAGCTCATGGAGCTGATGGGCTTTCTGCGCTCGCTGGGCGATCAGTATCGCAGCGTAAGCATGACAGAGCCTGTGCATCTGCATCTGCAGGACTGGCTGCACAAGCCTTTTCGGCGGCGTGGCATCAGCAGAGGTTCGAAGCACGAAGCGCAGCATCGCGCGACGAGCTGGCGGCAGCTGCGCATCCTGGATCTGCCGGCTTGCGTCGCCGCATTGTCGGCTGTTGGCCCGGTGCCGCCGTTCAGGTTGGAGATCAGCGACCCGATTGGATGCGTGGACGGGGTGTACACGGTCAGCCTGGGGCAAACCTCTTCGGCGAAGCGCGAGGAAAGCACTGAGCTCCCCATGATCAGAGCCTCCGTCAATGCGTTCAGCCGGCTCCTGTTTGGCATCGTGCCGGCATCAACGCTGGCTCTGGCAGATGACTTCGATGTGGCTGACGCGCTGGCAGCGGAGCTCGACCGTGCTATCTGTCTTCCCGCTATGCGGCCCGGGTGGGACTTTTGAAGCAGCAGTTTCTCGTTGACGACATTGTTGTCGAGTGGCGTCACAACAAACGTCGCAAGCGCAACGTGGGTTTCAACTTTCATCCGGATGGACGGCTCGTGCTCGACGCGCCACCACGCACCCGCCCGGCGGAGCTCGAAGGCATGGTGCGCGAGCACATCCGGTGGATCAGACATCGCCTGCGCAGAGCGAAAGACAACGCGCCGGAGTTTCCGCCGCTGACCATCGAGGATGGCGCCATCGTGCCTTATCTGGGGCAGACGCTCACGGTCCAGTGGCGTCAGGACCGCTCACCATCCGTGGAAGTTAAGGGGCGCAAGCTCCATGTCAACTCAAGAGATCCCGGCCGGATACGTGATCTTGTCAGAAGCTGGTATCGGGGGGAGGGCGAAACGCTTTTCGAAGATCTCATCTCCGGCTGGCGTGGTCTGCCCTGGCTCAAAGGTCGTGATATCAGCTGGCGGCAGCGGTACATGAAGAGTCAATGGGGGTCGTGCAGCGCCAAGGGCGTCATTTCTCTCAACACCCATCTGGTCAAACTGCCGGAGGAACTGGTGGACTACGTGGTGCTGCACGAACTCTGCCACGTTAAGCACATGGATCACAGCCGACGTTTCCACAACCTCATGTATACGCACATGCCCGATTGGGAAAAGCGCCGCCGCGGCCTGCATCGACATCTCAGCGTGCTGCTTGGCGACTGACCTCACGAGCCTTGGATTCAAACCCTGGTTTCGCAGCCAGGTGGATCAGGATGCAACCGTTGCCCGAGTTTTTGCCGTACATCGAACGGGCGTTAACGTGCGTGGCGAGGTCATCGACGGAAACGTACCGCTCGGCGGGCGCTGGTTTCAGGTTGATGCAGAGGCGCGTCCGACCGTCGGCGACTGGGTGGTGCTCGATCCTGCAGGGGAAGGGGTCAGCCGGGTGCTCGAGCGCTCGAGCCTCCTCAAGCGCATGCATCCGGGTAAGCCGCGGGAGCTGCAGCTGCTGGCGGCAAACGTCGATCTGCTCTTGATCGTGACCTCCTGCAATGAGGACTTCAATCCGAGCCGCCTGGAACGCTATCTGACCCTGGGTGAGGAGTCCGGTATCCGCAGCCTGGTGGTCATCACCAAAGCGGATCTCGCGGAAGATGCCGAGCGCTATGCTCAATCAGCCCGGGAGCTGCAGAGCGACCTCGAAGTGGTGCCGCTGAATGCGAAAGACCCGGCGTCGGTCAGAACGCTCCTGCAGTGGTGCAGCACGGGAGATACCGTGGCACTGGTCGGCTCGTCGGGTGTGGGTAAGTCCACGTTGCTCAATGCGCTGGCCGGTGATGATCTGCAGCGTACCGGTGCCATTCGCGAAGACGACGGCAAAGGCCGCCACACGACGACCCACCGGTCGCTGCACGTGCTGCCGAGCGGTGTGCTGGTGGTGGACAGCCCGGGCATCCGTGAGCTCGGTCTTGTGGACGTAGAGGAGGCGGTGGATCAGTTTTTCGAAGAGATTGAACTGTTGTCCAGCCAGTGTCGCTTCAACGATTGCGCCCATGAGTCAGAGCCGGGCTGCGCAATACAGGCGGCGATCGAAAGCGGCCAGCTCGAAGCGCGGCGCCTGGAGAGTTACCGTAAGCTTCTGCACGAAGACGAGATAAACCGCGAGAGTGTGGCGCAACGCAACGCCCGTATGCGACGATTCTCGAAAGTCGTGAAATCGGCTAAGAAAAAGAAGCCTTAGATTCAACAAAAAGCGGGAGAGCAGGAAGATGTCGGAAAAACGAACCGGTGCGCAGAGCCTGGTGCAGGCTTTCGTGGATGCAGACGTGAACGTGTGCTTCTCGAATCCGGGCACTTCCGAGATGCACTTCGTGGCGGCATTGGACAGCAACCCCGAGATGCGTTGTGTGCTCGGCCTTTTCGAGGGTGTGGTCACCGGCGCAGCGGATGGCTATGGCCGCATGGCCGGCAAGCCGGCGGTGACGCTGCTTCACCTGGGGCCGGGGCTGGGCAACGGCCTCGCGAACCTGCACAACGCCAAAAAAGCATTTACGCCGCTGGTCAATGTGGTGGGAGACCATGCCACCTACCACCGAAAGTTCGACGCGCCGCTGACGTCAGATGTCGAAGGCATAGCCGGGCCGGTTTCTGGGTGGGTCAAGGTCAGCGAATCGGCCGACACGGTGGCGGCAGATGGTGCTGCGGCGGTACAGGCGGCCATGGCACCGCCCGGCCAGGTGGCCACATTGATCCTGCCAGCGGATACCGCATGGAACGAAACCTCCGCTGAAGCCGCTGTGTTGCCTGCGGTTGCGCCGGACTCGGTGGACGGCGACGCAGTAGATCGTGCAGCCAAAGCCCTGTCGGCTGCCAGCCATCCGGCGCTGCTGATCAACGGTCTTCTGAGCGCGGAGCTTCTGGCCACTGCCGATCGGATCGCTCAGGCGACCGGCGCGACCGTGCTGACCGACACATTTGTATCCCGCACCCGTCGTGGCGCTGGTGTGGCGGAGCCGACCCGTCTGCCTTACTTCGGCGAGCAGGCTGCTGAGGTGCTGGAGGGCACGGATCTGCTCGTGCTGGTGGGTACCAAACCGCCGGTCACATTCTTCGCGTATCCCGGGAAGCCCAGCGAACTCACTCCGGAAGGGGCAGACGTGGTGGAGCTTGTCAGTCGATCCGGAGACATCGACGGTGCGCTCGACGCGCTGGCTGAGGCGGTG
>JAUIKX010000225.1 GCA_030430515.1 Gammaproteobacteria bacterium
GCGAGTACTGAACGCCGCCGAGCGCCACCATGCGGCTGTGCACCAGCTCAGCGAGCACGTCGTTGGGCATGACCGGGTAGTTGCCGTGCATCACTTCATAAGTCATGCGGGTCTCGGTGCCCTTGGCGGCCGCCTCCGCGACATTCACCACCCTGTCGAAGAGCGCGCGCACTTCATCCAGCTTCGGATGACGCACGTAGTAGTACACCTCCGCGTGATCAGGAACGATGTTCGGCGCATCGCCGCCATCGGTGATCACATAGTGGATGCGGGCATCGTCCGGCGCATGCTCGCGCATCATGTTCACCATGTAGTTCATGGCCTCCACCGCGTCGAGCGCTGAACGGCCGCGATGTGGTGCCCTGGCCGCGTGAGCCGCTTGCCCGTGAAAGCTGAACCGGCCGGACTTGTTGGCGGTGGTCGACGCAGGAGAGGCATCGTTCCGGTCGCCCGGATGCCAGTGCAGCACCACATCCGCGTCGTTCAGCGCGCCGGAGCGGGCGATATAGACTTTGCCGGAGCCCCCCTCTTCTGCCGGGGTGCCGTACACCCGGATCGTGCCGGCGACATCGTTCTGCTCAAGCCACTTTGCGAGCGCCACGCCGGCAGTAGCCGAAGCAGCACCGAACAGATGATGACCGCAGGCATGGCCACCGCCGCCTTCCACTCTGGCTTGCCTTTCAGGCACCGCTGCCTGCGACAATCCAGGCAGCGCATCGAACTCAGCAAGTATGGCGATCGTGGGCGAGCCACTACCCGCCTCGGCGATAAAAGCCGTGGGAATGTCGGCCACACCGGTCTCAATTCTGAAGCCGTTGCGTTTCAGGTACTTCTGCAGGGCAGAGCTGCTCTGCACCTCCTGATAGCCCATCTCCGCATGGCGCCAGATTTCGTCAGCCAGCTGGATCGCCCGGCTTTCCTCGGCATCGACAGCCTTGAGCACAGATGCCTCGGACCATCCCTGGCCTGCCAGGGCAAACAGGATCAGGAGCATGACAAGTCGAATCATAGAAATTGCTCGCGCGATTGTTCGCGCAATAGCTTAAGGAAGCCGGCGGCAAGAATCGAACGTCAGGGGGAAGGAGACTGCCCCATGCGCTGAGCGAGCTGATCGGACATGGCCTTGAACTGCGGGAACCGCTGTTCGATCTCAGCCAGCGCACCCTGCATGGCAGCCTGACCTTCCATGCCCATGGGCACGTCGGTTTCGGACTCCGAGGTGCTGCCCGCGTTGCCGCCGTTCTTGTGCTTCAGCAGAACGCGCAACGGCTCCGGTATGGAGTCATCTGCCGTTGCTTCGCTCTCGGGGCCGGTGAAAGCCTCCGATGGCAGCGTCATGGTCGAGACCACTTCAAGCGAACGCACTTCATCGTCTGCGAGATGCTTGGGGCGTGTATCGGAGAAATGCACGACGCCCTCTTCATCGGTCCACGAATACACGCCGCTCGGCACCTCACCCGTCAGGTTCGTTGGTTGCTCCAATGCTTCCGGCACCCAGTCATCGGCCGTCATGACCGGCTTCCCGGTTGGACCGGTCATGTACATCGGCCCCACAACCAGGGCACCGATGAGGGCTGCGAGCATCAGGAACATTCCGAGTTTCATAGACGCTTCCCGTCAGGTTGGAAGGAAGTGTACGGGATAGCTGATCGTCGTGGTACGCACATCCTGACGGCCGAAGTTGAACAGCCGGACGCGGTTGACGATCTTGCTGAGCAGAGTCTGGTCAGCAAGCTCAGAGGCAACGACCTGGCAACCCACAACCTGTCCGTTCGGGTCGATCACGAGTTCCAGCACGACTTTGCCCTGCAGGGTCGGATCCTGGCGAAGCGCCCGGTTGTAGATCGCGAATATGGCGCCTTTGTTGCCGTCGAACACCCGACGGATGTCTTCGATGCTACGGCTTCGGGGATCGACCGCCTTGCGTTTCTGTACGCCGCCGTTGCCCTGCGTGCCTTCGGGAACATCGACCTTCGTAGTTGCCCGGCCAGATAGAGCAACGCCGCCTGTATCGCGTGACAACGCAGCGACGTTGACTCCGGCACTGCGCGCCGCACGCTTGCTGGTCAGCAGCGATCGATCGATTGTCGCCGACTCACCTGCACCGCGGGCGATGGCACCGGTATCCTGAAGCTTGGATACATCGACGCTTTCGCGCATATCGGCGAACGTATCCTTGAATGCCAGCAGGCCGGAGATTGCCGCTTTCTCCTTGGCCGCAGACACTTTCGGCTGCGCTACCGGGGTGGTCTCTTCAATGGGTAGCGGCTTTTCCGGCGGCGGCACTTCCTCTTTGACCTGGGGCGGCGGGGGCGGCGGCGGAATCACCGGCTTCGGTTTTTCGAGGATGATCTTGGCCAGCTCCGGCGGCAGCTCTTCGAGCTCCTCACGCGGCACTTCCGGCAGCGGCAGCCAGGGCATGACAGCCCCGAACACCAGTACGGCAAGCAGGCTGCCGAGCAGGTAATTTTTGAACTTACGGGTGTCCTGGCGATCGGTCTGCCAGGGCATGCCGAATGGATGAGCGTACGCAGCAGCGGTCATGTGGCAGCATCCTCCGCAGTGTTCGCGCCACCGGCCGACAGAGCTTCAGGCCGCAGCGACGGCAGGCCTTCCGGTGAAGGCGCTTCCATTTTGTTGACCGCTAGGGAAATCTGCGCGAACGACGTTGTCTGACAGGTCAGCATGATCTGCTTGAGGAGCCAGTAAGGCAGCTCGCGATCGCCCATGATGGTGACCTCGAAGCCGGCCTCCGGCGCTTCCCCCTTCCGCGCGGCCTGATACTCCAGCTCTTCTTTCAGCGGCATGATGATGGCGTTTTCTCCAGCCGCCTCCTCGCTGAGCGAAGAGATGTCGGTGATCATGCGGCCCTGTACCACCAGGTCGTCTGCGCTCACCGAAATGACGATCTCGTTCTCCGGTTTCTGCTCGGAGCTGGAGTCCGGCAGCTTGATCTTGGAGCTGGTCTGCAGAACTTCGACTTCGGACGAGTTCACCATCAGGAAGAAAACCAGAATGGTGAAGATATCCATCAGCGACACCAGGTTCAGCGTGGCTGACTTGCCGTGCTTTTTCTGATCTTTGCGTCGGCGTTGATGATGCCGCTGGCTCATGACTGGCCTCCCGCGCCTGGAGCGACGCTGGATACCTGCGCATCGGGAGTCGCCGTTCCCAGGGAGATCACCGGAAACAGCTCCGCATGAACCACCTCGAGTCCTGACAGGGCAGCGTACGATCTGACCCGATCCATGACGCTCACGAGCGTCTGATAATCCGTTTCGTCCTCGAGAAGAATCGTGATGTCCCGCTTCTCGGGCATACGCCGCTTCAGTTCCTGCATGACGAGCGAGAGCTGTTCAAAGTCGTGGCCGTCCTCGAGCTTCGAAAGCGTCTTGATGGCGCCGCCCCGACCATCGCCGACGATGAGACGATTGTCGTGCACCACCACTTCCAGATGCACCGCATCCGGGTCGATCTCTCCGGAGCTTTCGCCGGAAGGAAAGTTGAGATCGATCACCGTCGTATGCGTGAACACCAGCGACAGCAGAAGCACCGGTACCAGAACAATCATGAGATTCATGAACGGAGTGACGTCCAGGTCTGCTGTCTCTGAAAATTTGCGCCGCCTAAATTTCACGGTCGTCTTCCTTCGATCGTTCAGGTATCAGTTTCAGGACTTGGCCGCCTGCGCTTCGCCGAGCTTTTCGAGCTGATTGACGAATTTGACCACCGCGATCTCCAGGCTCTCGACGATGGAGCTGGTTTTGCTCTGCAGAATTGAATGCACGAGCAGAAGCGGAATCGCCACCATCAATCCAAACGCCGTAGTGTTCATCGCGATGGAAATACTCTGCGAAAGCAGCGTCGCTTTCTCAGCCGGGTCGGCGTTGGCCACTGCGGTAAACGCGGCGATCAGACCAATGATCGTGCCGAGAAGACCCAGCAGCGTTGCCACGTTGGCAAAGGTCGCCAGGTAAGGCGTGCGCCGCTCGATGTTGGGCAACACCTCGAGGAGGCCCTCTTCCATGGCGTATTCGATATCGTCGCGCTTGCGCGCACCGGACGCGTAACGGTTCAGCCCGTCGGCAACGATTCGCCCCATGGCCGACTTGGAACTCTTGGTCATCTCCACGAGCTCGCGCGCTTTGCCTTTCTGCAGAAGCGGCAGCATGGCATCGTAATCCTTGCGGTTGATGCGGGTCTGGTTCGCCAGGTAGAAATAGCGCTCGCACGCAATGGCGATACCGATGCCCAGCACAATGGCGATCGGGTACATGAACGGCCCGCCTTCCTGGAAGAAACTTACCAAAGTGGCGTACATATCCATCGTCGATTCCTCGTCTTTCCTTAGTGTTTTTCGGCGTTTTCGACGCCGTTCAGCGTGTTCAGGTAATCCAGCTCCCTGCGGTATGCCGGCGGATACAACCGTCGAAAAACCTCAGACTCCGCAAGCTCCGTATCGAGATTCAGTTCGGGCAGCCCGTCTGGATCCCGCCAAGGCAAGATATACAGAACTTTCGGCAGCTCTTGGTTGCCGGAGATCACGGTTTCGTCGAGCTGCACGCGATCCTTGCCTTCAGCCGCCAGAATCGTGACGGGCAAGGCGCTCATGAGCAGCAGCAGGCAGAACTTCATGTGCCCACCCGTCGCTTGAGATCGGCGATCCAGCCTTTGACGCGGGGCTCAGCCTCCGGATTCAGTTCCAGGAAGCGTTCGTAGGCAGCCAGCGCCGTGTCCAGGTCACCCATGTACAGCTCACTCAGAATGCCGAGATTCAGGTGCGCAATGGAAAATTCCGGGTCGGCTGCAAGGCAGGCCTGATAGTGACCGCGAGCGGCTTCGAACTGGCCTTCGTACCGGAGCATCACACCAAGCTGAACATGCGCGTGGCAGCTCTGCGGGTTGGCTTCGAGCGCCTGCATGAACGCCTCGCGCGCTGCTTCCGTTTCGCCGCGATTCAGCCGCAGTCGGCCGAGGTTCACCCAGGGCCCTGCCAGCTCCGGGTGAGACCGTGTCATGCGTTCGAACAGCTTCTCCGCTTTTTCGTTCTCGTTGCTGTCCAGATAAGACAGCGCGCGCGCGTAATCGCTGACCGTGCTCTCGCTCAACTGCGGTACGGGTGCGGACTGCTCAACGCCGCTGACAGAAGCTTCCGCAACCACCCGTTCCCGGGTCTGCTCATCGCTCATCCGGGGCGGCTCGACAACGGCACAGCCGCCGAGAAGAGCGGCCAGGCTAAGGAAGCTAGTAAATGACTTCCACATACGCGATCTCCAATTCCTGTTTGTTGAACCGCGACGGCATCAGCCTGCGCAGCGCATCGAAAGATTTTTTCACCCAGTCGTCGTAAACGCCTTCCCAGCTGCGGCGCATATTGATTTCGTGGAGCGAAATGGCCTGCTCCTCGAACGGATAGGCCTGCTCTTCCAGCAGAATTTCGTACTGAGCCAGCTCCAGCTCGGAGAGATTGTCCGGCCGATCAGATTTCATGATCGCGCCGCCAAGATGCTGGTAGAGCTCCGCAATGTGGAAAGTGGCCGCGGTGGCGAGCTCGAGCACCTTGTACGCCGCCACGCTCTCAAACGCCGAGACGGTCGCTTTCAGCGCCTGCTGTTTTTTCTTGAGGCTCCTCGCCAGCGGATGGGTCAGCTCGAGCGCCTCGAACTCACGCAGTTGGTCCTGAGCGAGAAAATAGCTGTCATGCGCTGCGACGTGAGTCATACGGTCTGTCGCATCGCCGCCCAGCTTTCCGTGAAGCGCTATTTTTTCTTTCTTCCAGATGCGCATGGCCTCGGCATCACCCTGCGACTCAAAAAGCGTGTCGAGCTGGTGCATGGCTTCAAAGCGCAGGTCGGCGGGCTCGGGATCATGGCTGACATACCGCTGAAACTGCTCGATGGCTGCCGGGGTGTCTTCGACCTTCAGGTAGAGCTCCGCAACCGCTTCGCGCGCCCGTTTCGGTCGAAAATTTGGTTCATAAACGACACAGTTAACCCGCTCCTCATCTCCCTCATCCTCCGCATATAACGTCAGCGGAATGCCGCGCCC
>JAUIKX010000226.1 GCA_030430515.1 Gammaproteobacteria bacterium
CCTGGGAGAACTGTTTAGCGTCTGTGGTGAGGAAGAAATTGAACAGCGGCACCGGACTGGCGTCGGAGTCCTCGATGTAGTCCCGCTCAACCGTGGAGTAGTCTGTGATTGAGGTGAACGTGAACGCCTCGAAATCCACTTTAACGGTCGCTGAGAAGCCCTGGGTCTCGAGGTCGTTGAAGCCGGGCGAATCGTAGTCTCCCGCAAACGGATCGCCGTCGTTGTCGATGTAGCCGAGGACCTGGTTGATCTCGAACGGCGTAAGCACCCCCTCCTGGTTGGCGCTGACGTGCTCGAAGAAGCCGGTGTCGATGTCCTGGGTTGAATACCGGGCACTGAGCAACACTTCGGCATTGTCCGTCGGCGTCCAGAGCCCCTGCAGGCGATAGGCGCGATCGTTGGCGTTGTTCAGATCGCCGCCCAGGCGGTTCTTCACGTAGCCGTCGTTGTCGTGGGTGGAAAGCGACAGCCGGGCGCTGAAATTCTCGGTGAGCGGCCCTCCGACGGCACCCTCGAATTTGGTCTGAGAGTATTCGCCGATGGTGAGCTGCGCGTAGCCGTCGAACTCATCTCCAGGCTTTCGTGACACATAGTGCGCCAGACCACCCGTGGCGTTGCGGCCGTAGAGCGTGCCTTGAGGACCACGGAGCAGTTCTACCCGCTCCATGTCGAAGAGCATGAAACCGGCGCCTGACATCTGGCTGATGTAGACCTCGTCAAGGTAGATGGCAACAGGACTCTCAACGTTCGTGGTGAAATCGCTGTTGGCCACACCACGAATGGCGATGGAGTAGTTTGCCTCGCCGTTGGGTTGAACGGTGGACACACCCGGCGCCATGGCAGTCACCTGCTGGGCATTGGTGAAACCAAGCTGCTGCATCTGGTCGCCGCTCAATGCGCTGACGGCGATGCCGACGTCCTGCACGTTCTGCTCCCGCTTCTGCGCCGTTACGACGATTTCTTCAATGACGGCCGCCTGAACAGCTGACGCAGCAAGACCGGTGCTTAAAATTGCAGGCAGAGCCCGCACTATGGGGTTTTTCATTTGTATGACTCTCCAGTTGAGGGAGACGGTGCACGACGCACCATCTCCACGCTTTGCTCGACCATGATGTCGCGCAGCCGGCGATGTCTCGCACGGTGCGGCCGATCATGGCCGACAAATACCGTATGTCCTTCTATGGCGGCTGATATCGCCAGCGCCAGATCCTGCCTGTCTCGAACCGCCAGCCCAGGACGCATGAGCGCGATGATGTCTTCGAGCACCGATCGATACAAGCCATAGACCCGCTCCATCTGCTGCGCGGCCCAGGGATCACGGTTGGCCAGCACCCAGAGCTCCGGGAAAAAGCGGGTGGTGAAGCGGGTTCTCAGATCGTCGAAGACATAGCCGACGACTGCGCGCAGCTGATTCTCCGGTGAATCAGCCTGGACCTCCCGCAACCGACCGAAGGTTTCCATGTAGTCGTCGATGACCCGGGTAAAGAGATCTTCGAGAAGGTCTGCGCGGCTGGCGTAGTAGTAGCCGAGATTGCCGGGCGACATGCCGAGCTCACGAGCCACGCGCCGCATGCTCAGCGCCGCAATGCCCTCGGCGAGTACCACTTCGAGCGCCGAATCGATGATGCGGTTGACCGTGCCCTGGCCCTTGGCGTACGCCGCGGTGCCCGGTTTCTGGCGTGTGGTTCGGTTCGGCACTGAGGACCTGTTGAACACTTAGAACGCCCGTACTATATTCGTCCCTCAGCGCTATTTCCACAGGCGCTGAAGACGACCTACAATCGAGCCAGCTCCTGGGGAGGAAACCATGAAGCCAAGCGTTCGAGCCATCGCTCACTGCACCCTGTTGATCGCAGCGATCAGCTCAGCACAGGCGGAGCTGCCTGCCGAGCCGATTCCCAATGTAGAGAAGCTGGCCGTACCCTACCCCGGCAGCTACGCCATCGTTCATGATTTCGCCTTCGGCAGCCTCATCGATTCCTCGTTCTCGCTGGTCGACACCGAAGACCAGTCGTTCAAGGGCATGATGAGCGCCGGCCAGTTCGCCACCATCACTCATTCGGTGGCCCGCCAGCGCTTCTACGTCGGCGAGACCATCCACACCAGGGGCGTGCGCGGCAAACGTCAGGACCTGATCAGTATCTACGATTTCGCCAACCTCGCCCTGGTCAAGGAAATCGAACTGCCGCCGCGCCGCGCCAACATCGTGGTCAACAAAGCGCTCACCGCCATCACCTCAGACGACCGTTTTCTGCTGGTTTTCAATATGGACCCGGGTACCGGCGTCACCGTGATCGACCTCGACAGCGAAACCATCGCAGCGGAAATATCCACCCCAGGATGCAGCCTCGTCTATCCCGATCAGGTCGGTGGATTTCTGCAGCTCTGCGGCAACGGCACCGTCGCCCGCATCGCGCTCAACGACGACGGCACCCAGGCTGACCGCTGGGTGAGTGACGTCATCAACGATATCGACAACGATCCGCTCTCGGAGAAGGCAACGCTGATCGACGGAGTGTGGCACTTCTTCACCTACGCCGGTGCCGTGCAGCCCATCGATGTGCGTGGCGCCACGCCGCAGATCGGTAAGCGTTGGTGGCTCGCCAGTGAAGCCGAGCGCAAAGACAACTGGCGGCCAGCGGGATGGCACGGCAACGCCGCAGACGCCAAAGGAAACCTCTGGGTCGGTATGACGCCGAACGGCTACAACGGCAGCCATAAAGACCCGGCGCCGGAAGTGTGGCTCTACAAACCAGGTAAGCAGAAGCCCGCGAAGCGTATCGAACTGAAATCCCCGGCGCTCAGCATCGATGCCACCCGGCACAAAAAACCCAGACTGCTCGTCGTCAATATCGAGGGCAGCCTCGACATCTACGACGGGCTCAGCGGCAAACACCTGCGGCGCATCACTGAGCTCGGCGAAACGCCTTACATGGTGCACGCCATCCACACGGGAGACGAATCATGAGCCGTCTGCAGAAACTCACCGAGCAGGCAACGCGGGGACTCGCCCGGCGCAGTTCCCGACGCAGCTTTCTTGGCCTGATCGGTGCCGCGATTGGCGGCAGTGCGGCGTCTATCCCCCTGTTGCCCGTGGCCAGGGCAAGTGCCCCGGCCGGCGACAGCGGTGTGCCCGCACAAAGCACCGGCAACCCGGAAGATCCCGGCAACCCGGCGAGCTGCGACTACTGGCGCTACTGCGGCATCGACGGATTCCTGTGCAGCTGCTGCGGCGGCACGGCCAATTCCTGCCCGCCCGGCACGGAGATGTCACCACTGACCTGGGTGGGCACCTGCCGCAACCCGGCGGACGGTATGAACTACATCATTTCCTACAACGACTGCTGCGGTAAGAGCAGCTGCGGGCGCTGCATGTGCAACCGCAACGAAGACGACCGGCCAGTGTATCGGCCCAACCTCAACAACGACATCGACTGGTGCATGGGCACGTCAACCAACGTGTACAACTGCTCCACCGCCGTCATACTCGGGCTTGCAACAGAATGATCAAACGTACGCTTTCCACGCTGCTCGTCAGCGCCACCCTTTCCCTGCCGCTTTCTCTGCCGGCAGTAGCAGATCTAGAGCCCGAACCCATCGGCCGCATAGAAACTCTGCCTGCGCAGTACCCCGACCACTGGATGATGGTGCACGATGTATCGTTCTTCCATATGTTCGAAGGTGAAGTGCTCGTGGTCGATCCGCTGGCCACCACTATGGGCGAGCAGTACAAAGGTATGCTCACCGCCAGCTTCATCGCCTCCTACGAGCAGAGCGCCAAACGCAATGAGCACTATGTTGCCGAAACGTTCTACTCCAGAGGCTCCCGCGGCGGTGAACGCACAGACGTGGTCACCATCTGGGACAAGGAAACGCTGAAAGTCAGCGGCGAGATCATCGTGCCGCCGAAGCGCATTTCCGGCATGCCGAAGGACATCACCACCGCCATGACACCGGACGAGCGCTTCATGCTCATCTACAACTTCACGCCGGGGCAGTCCATCAGCGTGGTGGACATGGAGAAACGCGTGTTCGTCGAGGAAGTGAGCACGCCGGGCTGCGGCTTCGTGCTGCCAAACGGTAAGCGCAGCTTCACCTCCATCTGCTCCAACGGCACCCTGCTCACCACGCATCTCGACCGAAACGGCAAAGCTACCGGCAGCGAAAAATCCGCCGTGGTGATCGACGCCAACGACGATCCGGTGTTCGAAGGCGCCGCAATGTCTGGAGGCGTCGCCTACTTCCCAACGTTTCAAGGACGCATTTTGCCCATCGACATGAGCGGCAAGAACATCGAGCCGCAGGACACCTGGTGGCTCACCGACGAATCCGAGCGCAACTGGCGCCCCGGCGGCATGAAACCCTATGCCACAGACAGTGAGGGTCTCGGCTACTTCCTTATGAACCCTGAGGGTGGAGAAGGAACACACAAAGACGGCGGCGCCGAGGTATGGGTTTACAACCTGGCGGAACAGAAGCGTCTGGGGCGCATCAAGCTGCAGAGCTGGGGCCTCGCGCTCGGCTCGTCCGGCTCCGGCGACGGACGGCTGCTGTCGGTGCTGAACCCCGATATGCAGCTGGAAATCTACCGCATCCCCGACGGCGAGTTCGTGCACACGCTGAGCATCGCGCCGCAGACGCCGTTCATGGTGTACGGCGCCCAGTGATGCAGAACTGGCCAATCGTTGCTGCGTCCTGGATGCTGGCGCTGATTTTCGCGACGGCGTTGCATCACAAGCTGACCGGAGTCCGTCGTTTCAATGCGAGCCTGAGCGCGTACCGGCTGGTACCTGAGGCAGGAATCTCCATCGCGGGCTGGGCGATCGTTGCCCTGGAAAGCATCGCCGTTTGCCTGCTGCTGCTTGCCACCTCGATGGGGCTCGTGCTCGCAGCAATCCTGTTGAGCGCCTATGCAACAGCCATCGCCATCAACGTGATTCGCGGCCGCACCCACATCGATTGCGGTTGCGGAGACGAGCCGACGCCCGTGTCCTGGGCCGTCGTTCTGCGCAACGTCATACTGGTGTCGATCGCACTCCTGGCGATGAACATGCCATTCACTGCAATGCCTTCGAGCTTGGCCGGCATACTGTTCTGCGCGGCGGCAGCCGGCATTGGTTACGGCATCTACCGGTGTGCAGAGGAGCTGCTCGCCAATCGCGGCCGTCATCAGCGCCTGTGGCTGGGAGTGACCTCATGAACACACTGCTCGTTGCATCGGTAGTGGTGCTGTGGATCCTGGTCATTGCCCTGGTCGTCGTCGTTTTCGCGCTGGCCCGTCAGGTTGGCGTGCTCTACGAACGGGTCGCACCGGCCGGTGCGCTCATGGTCAACCAACAGATCAAGGCCGGTGATGCCGCCCCGCAGATCGCCATCAAAGCCCTGAACGGCGCGGAGCACACCACCGGCGTCGGCAACCGTCGCCAGCTGCTGTTTTTCATCGCCCCCGACTGCCCCATCTGCAAGAGTCTCCTGCCGGTGATCAAAACGCTGGCACAGCAGGAAAAAGACACCACGATACTGCTCATGAGCGACGGCGACGACGAACAGACCCATCGGGACTATGTTGCAAAAAATGGCCTGGAACGCTTCGACTACGCAATTTCAGAAATTGTCGGTCGGTCGTTTGGCGTCGGCAAGCTACCCTACGGCGTGCTCATCGATGAGCGTGGTGTCGTTGCATCACTCGGCATCGTCAACTCGCGCGAACACCTGGAGAGCCTGTTCGAGGCGGAACGCCTCGGTGTCGCTTCCATTCAGGACTATCTCGAAGGGCCGAAAGCCGGCGCTGTCGAGACCTACGAACCCAACCAACCTCGTACTACCGGGTAAACAGCTATGAACAAAAGAGACGGGCTCATCGACAGAATGACCGAACGCTTCAGCCGCGGCATGGCTCGGCGCACGTCGCGCCGGGGGCTGCTTGGCCTTCTGGGCGGCAGCGTTGTGGGTGCGGCCTCCCTGCCGCTGCTACCGGTAGCGCGCGCCTCGGGCGGCGGCCAGCCGAAGTCAGCGGACGTGCCCGATCCAGGCGACGACACGACCT
>JAUIKX010000227.1 GCA_030430515.1 Gammaproteobacteria bacterium
CGAACAACGGATACAGAGCATCAACTGATGGCTGTGGATGCCATGTCCATGCTGTTGGCGCTCGCCGCCATCGTCGCCCTCATACTGGCGCTGGCCTTTGTGGTGCGGCGCCTGCAGGGTGTTCGTCAATCACAAGGCAGCGGCATCGAGGTGGTCACGAGCCGCATGCTCGGCCCGAAAGAGCGCCTGGTGCTCGTTCAGGTGGCAGACCAGCAGGTACTGGTGGGTATCAACGCGCAGAGCATGCGTGCGCTGGCGTCGTTCCCGGCGCCAAAAGGCGCGTTCGAAGTGCAGCTGGATGCCGCCGTCGCTGGTGAGACGCAGACAGGGGAGGCCGCATGAAGCCCGTATGCTCAGCGGCCCTTATGTGGTTGTTGCCCGCGATGAGCCTGGCAGCACCGGAGATCCCGGCGGTTACCGTCACGGGCGCCGGCGATGCGGAAAGCTACAGCGTGAGCTTGCAGATTCTTGCGGTGATGACGGCGCTGACGCTGCTGCCCAGCGCGGTGATCATGCTGACGTCCTTCACCCGCATTATCGTCGTCTTCGCGATCCTGCGGCAGGCTATTGGTATGCAGCAGACACCGTCCAACCAGATCCTCGTGGGGCTCGCGCTCTTTCTGTCGATATTCGTCATGACGCCCGTGCTCGAGGATGTCAACGCGGTCGCGCTGCAGCCGTACCTCGCGGAGGAGATGCCTGCGCAGGATGCCCTGGCTGCGGCGGCACTGCCCGTAAAGCGTTTCATGTACAGCCAAACCCGTGAAGGCGATCTGGATCTGTTCGTAGGCCTGTCCGGTAAGGCGGTTACCGGTGACGATGCGGAAGCGGTAGTCAGGAACATCGACTTCTTCGTGCTGGTTCCGGCATTCATGACCAGCGAGCTGAAGACCGCTTTCCAGATCGGTTTCATGCTGTTCATTCCCTTTCTCGTCATCGACATGGTGGTCGCCAGCGTTCTCATGTCCATGGGTATGATGATGCTGTCACCGCTCATCATTTCACTGCCGTTCAAGATCATGCTGTTCGTCATGGTGGACGGCTGGGTGATGATCATGGGGACCCTCGCAAGCAGTTTCGGGATATTCGTATGACTCCGGGTGATGTGTTGGGTTTTTTCGGCGACGCGCTGATGCTGGTGGTGATGATGGTGGGCGTCGTGGTGGTTCCCAGCCTGCTGGTCGGCCTGGTGGTTTCTGTGTTTCAGGCGGCTACGCAGATCAACGAGCAGACGCTGTCCTTCCTGCCGAGGCTCATCGCCACGCTGGTCGCTCTCATGCTCGCGGGGCCATGGCTGCTGGGTTCGCTCATGGATTTCACGTCCACCCTGGTGGCGCAGATTCCGTTCGTTGTCGGCTGACGCGATGGTTCTGCCCATTCAGGACATGATCGTCTGGTTCAGCCATGTGCTGTGGACCTTTCTGCGCGTGGGCGGGTTTCTCATGGTGGTGCCGGTGTTCGGCAACCAGCTCGTGCCTCGACGGGTGCGCGCGGCACTGGCGTTCACCATCAGCGTTGCCATCGCACCGATGATGCCTCAGCAGTTGCCGGTGCTGGCGGAAATCGACCTGGCGGTTCTTCTGCATGGCGCGCTGCAGCTCTTCGCCGGCATCAGCCTCGGCTTTGCCACGGTGATGTTCTTTCAGCTGTTCGTCATCGCCGGTCAGTTTGTTGGCATGCAGATGGGTCTGGGCTTTGCAGCGATGGTAGATCCGGGTAACGGCGTGCAGGTCACCGTGTGGTCGCAGTTCTTCCTCATGCTGATCACCATGCTGTTCATCTCCATGAATGGACACCTGGTGCTTCTGGAGGTCCTCATCAACGGCTTTGCCGTGCATGAGTTCGGCATATCCATGAGTTTTCAGGATCTGGCCGGAGAGATTGTGCGCTTTGGCGGCTGGATGTTCGTTGGTGGCGCCCTCGTAGCGCTTCCTGCGGTGGTCTCACTGCTGGTGGTGAACCTGGCTTTCGGCGTGATGAGCCGGGCCGCGCCGCAGTTGAACGTATTTTCACTAGGTTTTCCCTTCTCTCTGCTGTTTGGCTTGGTGGTCGTGTGGCTGCTGCTGGCGGGTTGGTTGCCGCAGTTCGAGAAGCTGTCGGGCGAGCTGTTTCATATCGTCAACACCTGGACGACCTGAACAATGGCGGAAGAGCAGCAGGGTCAGGAAAAGACAGAAGAGGCGACCCCGCGAAAGCGGGAAAAAGCCCGTGAGGAAGGCCAGACCGTCCGCTCCAGGGAGCTCAACACCATGGTATTGGTTACCTTGGGAGCGGCAGGACTGCTGCTGTTCGTCCCCTGGAGCAGCGGCCGGATGATGCAACTTACGCAGGTATTGTTCGAACGCGCTGCGACTCCAGAGGGTCGGCTTCTGGAAACACTGGGTTTCGCTGCCAACGAGGCCTTGCTGGTGGTCACACCCTTTCTGGTGGTCGCCTTCATCGCCGGCATCCTCTCTTCAGTGGCGGTCGGCGGTTTGTTGTTTTCCATGAAAGCGGTTCAGTTCAAAGGCAACCGCTTGAGCCCGATCGCGGGCCTCAAGCGCATCTTCTCGAGAAAGTCGCTCGTCGAGCTCGGCAAGTCGATTGCCAAGTTCGTGCTGGTTACCGGCGTCGCCGTCATGGTGTTGAGCGTGCTGTTGGATGAGCTTCTCAATGTGGGGCGCCTGCCCGTCGAGCAGGCCATCGCTGAAGGTGTAGAGGTTGTCGGCATCTCCCTGCTGCTCATCGGTTGTGCCCTCATCGTCGTTGCGGCGATCGACGTACCGTTTCAGATGGCAGAACACGCCCGACAACTGAAGATGACCCGCCAGGAGGTCAAGGACGAACTCAAGGACAGCGAAGGGCGCCCGGAGGTAAGAGCCAGGGTGCGTCAGCTTCAGCAGGAAATCAGCAATCGTCGCATGCTGGACGACGTGCCCCTTGCCGACGTGGTGATCACCAACCCGGAGCATTTTTCCATCGCCGTACGCTACGACTCCGCCAACATGGGCGCGCCTTTAGTGGTAGCGAAAGGTGTCGATTTCATGGCGTTGCGCATTCGCGAGGTGGCAAAACAGTCCGCCGTGCCGATACTCGAATCCCCACCGCTTGCCCGAGCGCTGTACTACGCGGTGGACCTCGGTGCCGAGGTTCCCGAGGGTCTTTACATGGCCGTTGCACAGGTATTGGCCTATGTCTACCAGCTGAAAATGTACCGCGCCGGGACGGGTGAAGCGCCGCACTACCAGCCGGCGCGTGTGCCTGAAGCGTTTGCCGTTGGGGTGGATGGCACCACGGAACAGGAGAATACGTGATGTTCGAGCGGCTGAAGATGTTGAATCTCGGAATTCCGCTGCTGCTTTTACTGTTGCTTGCGTTGATGACGCTGCAGGTACCGGTTGCGCTGCTCGATATCTCGTTCACTTTCAACATCGCGCTGGCGTTGGTGGTGTTGCTGGCCAGTGTGTACACGCTCAAACCCCTGCAGTTCGCAGCGTTTCCGACAGTGCTTCTGGTGGCGACGCTTCTGCGACTGGCGCTGAATGTCGCCTCCACCCGTGTGGTGCTGCTGGAAGGCCACAACGGCGGCGCTGCGGCGGGCAAGGTCATCGAAGCCTTCGGTGAGGTGGTGGTCGGCGGCAACTATGTGGTCGGTCTGGTCGTCTTTATCGTTCTGGTGATCATCAACTTCGTGGTGGTCACCAAAGGCGCGGGACGGATATCGGAGGTGAGCGCGCGATTCACCCTTGACGCCATGCCCGGTAAGCAGATGGCCATCGATGCGGATCTGAATGCGGGCATCATCGATCAGGTTCAGGCAAAGCTTCGACGCGAAGAAGTATCTCGCGAGGCCGACTTTTACGGTTCTATGGACGGCGCGAGCAAGTTCGTGCGTGGCGATGCGGTGGCCGGCATTCTCATCCTCATCATCAACATCGTTGGTGGGCTGATCATCGGCATGGCGCAGCACGCACTGCCGTTCGAAGACGCCATCCGCAACTATACGTTGCTGACCATCGGTGACGGCCTGGTGGCGCAGATCCCGTCGCTGCTCCTGTCTACGGCGGCAGCCGTGATCGTTACCCGCGTGAGCGGCGAGGCGGACGTTGGTGAGCAGGTCGTACAGGAACTGTTCGATGACCCGAGAGCCCTGGCGGTAGCATCTGGCGTGCTTTTTGTGCTCGGCCTCGTACCCGGTATGCCGCACATGGCCTTTCTGGGGCTGGCCAGCATCGCCGCGGCAGTTGCATTCATCATCGCGCGCAATCGCAACGCGATGGCTAGCGAAGGCGATACACCGGAGGCTGACCCGGCGGCACAGGAGGAGGGAACCCAGGACGTTGGTTGGCACGATGTATCTCCGGTGGATGTGCTCGGGCTGGAAGTCGGTTACCGCCTGATTCCCCTGGTGGACAAGCAACAGGGTGGAGAGCTTTTGAAGCGCATCAAAGGCGTGCGCAAGAAACTGTCGCAGGAGTTTGGCTTTCTGGTACCGAGCGTGCATATTCGCGACAACCTCGATCTGTTGCCGAACGCCTATCGCATCTCGTTGATGGGGGTCACTGTCGGCGAAGCCGAGATCTATTCCGACAAGTGGTTGGCCATCAACCCCGGAGAAGTGTTTGGCCGCCTGGAAGGTATCGATACCAAAGATCCCGCGTTCGGGCTGGATGCCATCTGGATCGAAGACGGACATCGGGAGAACGCCCAGGCGCTGGGATATACCGTGGTAGATGCCAGCACGGTGGTCGCCACCCACCTCAATCAGATCATGCAGGATCATGCGGCAACCTTGCTCGGTCACGACGAGGTGCAGAAACTGGTGGAACTGCTCAGCGAGCAGTCGCCGGCGCTGGCTGAACAGCTCGTGCCGGGAGCTGTGACGCTCGCCGGGCTTCTCAAAGTGCTGCAGATGCTCCTGGCAGAAAAGATACCCATCCGTGATCTGCGCACGATTGCCGAAGCACTCACGGAAAGCGCTCAGACCAGCAAGGACACCGACGCTCTGGTACAGGCGGTGCGCATCGCGCTGTCGCGCATGATTGTGCAGAACATCTTCGGGTCGGAACAACAGCTCGACGTCATCACCCTGGACCCGGAGCTCGAGCAGCTGCTCAACCAGGCGCGTCATCAGGGAAGTAACGATGCGCCAGTACTGGAGCCTGGCATGGCCGATCGGTTGCAGGAGTCCATTCTCGCCGCCGCAGAACGCCAGGAGATCGCCGGCAAGCCATCGGTGCTGCTGGTATCCGGGGCAATCCGCGGGCTGCTGGCGCGATTCGTACGCCTGTCTCAGCGGGTGGTTCACGTACTGTCGTACGAAGAAATTCCAGACAACAAACAGATCACCGTTGTCGCAACGGTCGGTCGCAGCGGGTAAGGAGCCAGCATGCTGCACAGTGAAGTCAGACACTTTACCGGTCCGAATATGCGGGCCGTGCTCGCCGACGTGCGGGCCGCGTTTGGTCGTGATGCGCTCATCCTGAGCCAGGAGCAGGCGCATGGCCGGGTGCGCGTTACCGCAAGTGGTGCAAGCAACGTCGCTGGCGGCGTGGGTCACGCGGCACCGTCGCTCGTGGAAGCTGCACAAGCCCAACTGCACGCGGTACCTTCCGCGCCGCAGGCCGTGGAGACGTTTCTGAGGCCGCTTGGATTTGATCAGGCGTTTCTGAGGCGGCTGCCGGGATACGTTCGGGATGCAGCCGAGGCGGCATCACGCGCAGCTTCCGCGGTGCAACAGGTAGAGGAACTCCCGCGTAGCGGTGTGTACCGCCTGATCGGGCCGCCGGGTTCCGGCAAAACCTCGCTGGTGGTGAACTGGGCTGCTGAGCACCTGCGACGGCACCCGAACGTGCCGTTGCGTCTGATCAGCACGGACACCGCCAGACTAGGCGGCACGCTGATGCTGGACCGGGCGGGCTCGCTGCTCGAAGTCCCCGTGCATCACGTCCGTCCGCCTGCACTCGACGAGGCCATCGGCGCGCCTGCAGGGTTGGTGCTGATCGATACCCGAAGTGACGATTACCTGCCAAGCCAGACCTC
>JAUIKX010000228.1 GCA_030430515.1 Gammaproteobacteria bacterium
ATGTCCATCAGCTCGAACATATCCAGATGACGCTGTTCACCGGTTTGGGGGTCTTCGATCTGCGTGTGCACGAGGTCGGAAATGATATCGTCCTGCGGCGTCTGTCGCCGCGCCTCGATCACCTGAGCAAAAAACTGCTGCGCAGCCACAACTTTCTGTGCACATCCGAGCGCACTGGCTTCGTCCACGAAACCGCCACCAGGCGCCAGCATGGCGTCAGACCATTCTTTCAGCTCCCAGATCTTCCCCCTCGGCACCCCCAGCTGATCCGCAATGACCGTGCACGGTAAAGGAATCGCAAAGTCCCAGACGAAATCGCAGGTACCTGAATCGATGAACCCGTCGATCAGATCGTTCACGCAGGTTTCGATGTAAGGCGTCATGGTGCGTATGCGCGAAGCCGTGAACGTATGATTGATGAGTCTTCTGTAGGTGGTGTGCACGGGCGGGTCTGTACGCTGAAGCGTGTGCACGCGTTTCCAGCCATGCTCGGCACGATACGCCTCCGCCAGGCGCTTGGCTTCACCGCCCCGGCCTGCGTTGGTCGAGACCTGATTGGTGAACAGCTCAGGGTGTTTCTTCACATAGCGCACGTCTGCGTAGCGGGAAACATAGAATGCATCGAACTCTTTGACGAAACAGACGGGCTGCTCCAGACGCATCCGCTGGAAGTGCGGGAAAGGACATTCGCGGGACGCATCGTCCTGCATGGAAAAGGAAGACAGGCTGCTCATGTGGCATACCGGGTCATCAAGGAACAAACCTCAGTATGCCTACAGCGCCCGGCGCTGTCTCGATCGCTAACGGCTGGCGTTATCCTTCCGACGCTTGCGGGATTTGCCTTTCCCAGCCTGGTCTTTTGTCTTCTTTCCAGTTGGTTTTCTGGGCGTCAGCCTCGATATCTGCAGTCGGCGGCCATTCACCCAGACCTTTCTCAAGTCTCGATACACATCCCGCGGCATGCCCGGAGGCAGCTCTACCGTACTGTGGTCTTCTTCAATTCTCAGCTTGCCGATGTGCTCGATATCAAGACCTGCTTCATTCGCAATGGCACCCACGATGTTGCCAGCTTCGACACCATGCTCACGACCCACTTCCACCCGGTAGGTTTCGAACTCGATCTTTGGACCTGCCGCTCGTTCGCGCTTGCGGTTCTTTCGTTTGGGCACCTCCGGCGCAACTTCTGCCTGGTCCTCATGAGGCTGCGGGCGCTTCTTCTTGCGGCTTTCCTTCTCCTCGAGCAGAAAAGGCGCATCGCCAATGGCCAGTTTCGCCAGTGCTGCAGCGATGTCTGGAAGCGGCACGTTATGTTCCTGCTGGTACTGTTCGATGAGCCCCTGCATGAAGCCGAGCTCTCCAGCTGCCAGCGTATCGCTGATGCGCTGCTTGAACTGCGCCAGGCGATGGTTGTTTACCGTTTCGGTGCTGGGCAGTGTCAGCTGCTCGATCTTCTGCCGGGTTGCCCGCTCGATAGCACCGAGCATGCGCCGCTCCCGCGGCGCCACGAACAGAATCGCCTCACCTTGACGACCAGCGCGGCCGGTGCGGCCGATACGGTGAATGTAGGATTCCGTATCGTAGGGAATGTCGTAGTTCACGACATGGCTGACGCGATCCACGTCGAGACCACGAGCCGCCACGTCGGTGGCCACCAGCACATCCAGCGTACCTTTTTTTAGGCGCTCAACGGTTTTCTCTCTCTGGTTCTGCTGCATATCGCCGTTCAAAGCACCTGCCGCATAGCCACGCGCTTCGAGCCGCGCGGCCAGCTCGGTGGTCGCAGAACGGGTTCTGACGAACACGAGCACACCGTCAATGGGCTCCACCTCGAGCAACCGGGTCAGTGCGTCGAGCTTATGAACGCCGCTCACCGACCAGTAGCGCTGTCGAATGGTTTCGGCTGTGGCCGTCTTGGCCTTGATCGATACCTCTGCAGGCTCTTTGAGATGCCGGTTGGCAATGCTGCGCACTTCCTTCGGCATGGTGGCTGAAAAAAGTGCGACCTGACGCGCTTCCGGGGTCTGCTCGAGTATCCACTCCACTTCTTCCACGAAACCCATACGCAGCATCTCGTCTGCCTCATCGATCACCACCGTGTGGAGCTGATTGAGCTTGAGCGAGCCGCGGCGCAGATGGTCCATGATCCGACCGGGCGTACCCACAACCACATGGGCACCCCGACGCAGCCGCTTCAGCTGAGGTCCGTAGTCCTGCCCGCCATAGATGGGCAGCACATGGAAACCCGGAATCTGTTCCGCATAGGACTGAAATGCCTCCGAAACCTGCAGTGCAAGTTCTCGAGTGGGCGTCAGCGCCAGAACCTGCACATGTGGCTGCGCCACGTCTAATCGCGACAGCAACGGCAGCGCAAAAGCCGCCGTCTTACCTGTGCCTGTGGGTGCATGGCCGAGCACATCCCGGCCTTCCAGCAGCGGTGGTATGGCCTGCAGCTGGATCGGAGAAGGGGTTTCGTAACCAATGGTCTCCAGCGCACTGAGGATCGGATCGGCAAGGTTGAGATCGCGAAAACTCGCGAGGGCGTTCGATTCTGACATAGGGGATTTCGGTCCGCGGCCGATACAGCTGGCCTTGAGGGGCTGCGCATCATACCCGCATTGAGCGCCGGTTTCCCGGCCAATTGAGAGAGCGCGCCAGATATAAGTGGTAGCTAGGGGGAGACTTGAACTCCCGACCCCAGGATTATGAATCCTGTGCTCTAACCAGCTGAGCTACCTAGCCATAGGTCCGACGGCCCGGATGGGCCAGCGGGGGCGGGATTTTCCCGATAAGGCCGCGGGCTGTCAACGCCTGGTGATCGCTTCAGGCCGGATCCAGCCGCACAATTTCACGAGGTGCGAACCCCATCAGTATGCTGAAGACGAGGCCTCGCGGCCGGGCCGCCTTCACCGCATCCGCTTCTGCGCCATCAACCGGTACGACGGTGAAAGGTGCCGTTTCTCCATCCATGGTCACCTGGATGTCGGGCCGCTCCAGCACATCGTTGTACCACGCTCGCGGCCAGTGGTTCGCAGCGACATAGGTCTTGCCATTCACTTCAAGCCGACTCACGACGCGATCGTTACTCACACCCTCGCTATTGGTCGTGGTCAGAACGATGGTGCCGTCATTCTGCGGCTGCGCAGTACCGATAAAAAGTTCGAACGCCGCGACAATTCCCGCATAGATGATTACGAGAATGACCAAAATCTTCACAAGTTTCATGCTATCCCCTCTTTGCTTACCCTTAGCGGAGAATATACTTTCCAACCATGACCGCCTATCCCTACCAGGCTGTGCTGTTCGACTTGGGCGGCACGCTGTTCGATCACCTGCCGGCTGTGCACACGGCGGCCAACCTGTGCACGACGGCTCAGGGGGCCGGCATCGACCCGACCGTGCTGCAGAAGGCCTATCAAAAGCTGCGCGCCGAGTTAGAGGCGCAATGGCGGGAACGGTCTTTCTTCATGCACCGGGCAATGGTTGCAACGGCCCTCACGCGGACGCTGGAAAGCCTCATCGGGAAAGCCGACCCGGATCTGGTCACAGAATTCTGCGACGCCCAACGTCAGGCGGTCCATCAGCACCTGTCGTTACGCCCGGATACGCTGGATACGCTCAGAACCCTCAAAAAGCGCAACGTTCTAACGGGCATCGTTTCCAACATCGACGACGATTATCTGGAGCCCCTGGTGGAACGGCACGGTCTCACCCGCCTCATGGACTTCTGGCTGAGCTCTGAAGCCGCCGAGTCCTGCAAACCCGATCCATCGATATTCGTTCAAGCGCTCAAGCTCGCAGACCATCCGGCCGGCGACGTGCTCTTCGTCGGAGATTCTCCCGCGAACGACGTAGACGGCGCGGCGGCGCACGGTTTAGCCACCGCGCTGATCTGCCCCGCAGACGGCAGCATCAGCCGCACGACGCCTACTTACACGATCAACACGTTGGCTGCGCTAACGTCGCTTTAGGCCTGCCTGCTCGCCGAGCATGCGCACGGTGTCGACAACACGTTGCTTTCCCACCGGGCTCCAACCCAATGCGCTCAATCGCGGGCACCGCATGATGCCGCGTGGCTGAGACGATTCTTCCAGCGGAGCTGGCGGCACGACGAAATCCAATCGCAGTATGTTGAGCACGTCTGTCGTACTGACGACCAGATCACTGCAGTTGTAGGTACCCTCCGGGGCCTCGAAGAGCCGTATCACCGCATCGGCAAGGTCGGCGCCATGCACCTCGGTTCCCGCCCGGTATGAGGCGACCGGCTCCCCCGCACCCGATGCAGCCACCAGATCGAACCACTTGCTGCGGCTCACCGGATGGCTGACACCGAAGACACCGGTGGATCGCAGCGAAACAAACTCCATGCCCGGAAAAACATGAGACAGGCTTTCGGCCGCCACCTTGAGCGCGCCATAGTGCGTGTCTGGATGCACCGGGTAGTCTTCATCCAGATACTCCGGCAGATCACCGCCGTAGACCGCGCGGCTCGACAGAAAAACCACACGACGCACGCCCACCTTCTGCGCCTCATGGTAGAGCCCTACCGTCTGCTGGTGGTTCGCCTGCCAGAAGCCTATCGGGTCGCTTCCTTCCCCACCTCGATAACGCCCCGGCTCATGAGCAAACGCACAATGCACCAGAATCTCCGCGCCAGAAACAAACGATCGAACGTCGTTGAAAATCCATTGCGGAGAAGTTGCAAAGCCGGAGGTATCACTATCGTCGCGGGCGAGCGCCCGCACCAGGTATCCCCTGCTCAGCAGCTCATTTACAACAAACCGACCGACGTACCCTGTAGCGCCGGTCACCGCGATGATCATGCTCGCGGCGCCGGCAAGACGTCGGGAATGGGACGTTCTTCGAGCACGTCGTGCCAGAGATCGATCAGTGGTTTCAGCAACTCCTGCTTCGGATGATCCGCCACCCAGGGTTTTTCGTACTGATAGTGCACCACCCGGATCGAAGGCCAATGCCACAAGGCAGGCAGATTGAAGTAAACGTACTGCAGGGTGTTGTAGATGTAGGGCAAGCCGTGCCAGTCGCTGAAATAGGTTTCGAGAAAAGTCTGATCTGTTCTGCGCCACACCGCATCCGGCGCATCGAGCGCGCCGATCATGCGCTCGAACTGCGCTCGATCCGGCTCCGCGACGAAGACGCCCGAATTGAGCCGGTGCATATCGTCGAGCGTTTCATAAAGGTTCGGTGCACCGGAGAATTCCGGGTAACCGAAAAGACGATCGACGTTGCGCACCACGATGGCGTCGGCATCGATGAAGACCACCCGCTCATAACCTTCGAGCTCCCAGAGCCGCAGCTTGCTGAAATTGTCGAGCGGATCGTGGAACAAGGGCTTCTCGCCTTTGGTGAAAGGCGCCCGATCATGCACCGCTTTACGCGAGTGCCGTTGCCGGAACGGTTCCGAGACCGGCAGCTGCGCTACCGGATGGATTACGCAACCCGCAGACTCCAGCGCACTCACATCGATATCGACGTTTGTGACCATGACGACAAGCGGCGCCGCTGTGCCAGTCTGCTTCAGGCTTCGGGCCAGAGCCAATGCGCCCAGAGCGTAGTCGTCATTCGTTACCAGCGTCGCGTAGGCGAACACCTGTCAGGTACTGGCCCGCTGCCGGACGACATCGAGCTCGGCAACACTCTGCAGTTCGCGATCACGCTCCCGGGTCCAGGCGGAGGTGCAGGGTATACGCTTGGTATCCAGGCGATGTGCATACTTTTTCGCGACATCCACCAGCTCCGAAAGCAGCCCTTCCGCCAGTGTCGTCGGCTCGAGCCCGAGACCAAGCAGACCTTCATTGGCGACCGACAGATCGTTTTCGGCCGCCTCCTTGCGAGGGTTGGGAAGATACGCCACTTCGCCGCCCATCATTCCGGCAACCATTTCTGCCAGATCACGGACACGATGCACTTCGGTCATCTGATTGTAGATGCGCGTGCGTTCGCCCTGCTCCGGCGGATTGTTCAGCGCCAG
>JAUIKX010000229.1 GCA_030430515.1 Gammaproteobacteria bacterium
GCTGTGCACGTAGAGGAGCCGGACACCGTGCTCAGCCGCGCGCTGCAGCACCACTGTCCGTCCATCGCGGTGGAAGTCGGGCCGATCAACGATCCGCACAGCGACGACCTGGCGGAAGATCTGCTGCGCCGCGCCGTCGTCGACGCACCCCTGCCGGAGGATCACCGCAACCTCACCCTGTACCGGGCGCTGGCGCGTGTGCACATCAACGACGACACGTCATTTTCGTTCGACGGCAGCCACTGCGGGCTGCAACTGACCGGCGGTATGGAGGCGGTGAACTTCCACCCTGTGCCGCCGCACACCGAGTTCGCCTGCAGCGACGCCCCGCTGGGAGACGTGCTGCGCGTGATCGACCCCGCGCATAATGACGTGACGGAAAACTACTTCTACAAGGACGGCTCCCGCATCTGCTTCCGCACGCCCGTAGTACCCGCCATGTACACCACCGACCCCGAGGTCGTACGCCAGGACTGCCTGTGCTATCTCATGACGCCCGTGGCGCGGCCCTGACATGCTGACGTGCACCTGGGCGCCCACTGTTTTTCAGGGACCACAGGTTGCCTCATCGCGCCGCGGCGGCGCGCCGCCAGACACCGCGCAGCTGCGCGCTCTGGCGGCCGGCTACGTGCAGAAACTCGAGCAGCTAGGCATCAGCCACCTGCTCATCGCCCAGCGCTGGTGGGGCTCGGGCGAAGAAATCGAGGCCTCGTCGCTGGACTGCCTGGCAATGACCAGCTTCTTCGCCGCGCACAGCGAGCATCTGCAGCTCGTCACAGCCATACACCCGGGGTTTTTCCAGCCAACGGCCATCGCCAAATGGGGGGCGACCATGCACGCCCTCACCGGCGGACGCTGGCACATCAATCTCGTGAGCGGCTGGAACCTGGAGGAGTTCTCCATGTACGGCATCGATGCGCTGGATCACGATACGCGCTACGCGCGCTCCTCGGAGTTTCTCGAGGTGCTGCGTGGTGCCTGGGAGCAATCGCCGTTCGACTATCGCGGTCGTTACTACGAGACACGGGGTCTACAACTCGAACCGCGGCCGCAGCAGCCGCTGCAGATTTTCCAGGGCGGTCAGAGCGACGCAGCGCTGGCAATGGCTGGCAGACACTCGGACTGGATGTTTCTCAACGGCGGCCCCCCGGAGAAAATCGACGGCATCGTGCGTCGCGCTCGAGCCGCAGCGGCCGAGCACGACCGCAAGCTACGCTTCGCCCTCTACGCCGCGCCCCTGTGCCGCACCACCGACGCGGAAGCTGCACGCGAGATCGACCACCGTATCGCCGCGATCGACCCCGCACTCGCCGACCGGCGCAAGCAGCGCGTAGCCGGCGCTTCCGGCATGTGGTCGGATGACGATGTCCTGTCGCTGCTCGACACCAACGAGGGCTTCCGCACCGGACTGATCGGCAGCCCGGCGACGATCCTTGCGCGGGTGGCAGAGTTTCGCGACATCGGTATCGAGATGATGCACCTCGATCTCAGCGATGAGCTGTTCGTGCGGGAGGTGCTGCCGGGGATTCAGGCGATGTAGCGCGCAGGAAGCTCAGATGTGGCGGCACCCCAACCGCTCACAGACTCGTGCACGCCAACCAACATGGCGTACGCGCCTGGTCCAAGTGTAGTGATACTATCCGGAATTCGAGCAACCGTGGCTCGACCCGACCCCGGACGCCCGGTCGAAGAGGTGCAGCATGCAGCTGAAGGAATCGCGCAGAAAGATCATCGAAGACCTTGCCCAGCTGATCGATGATTCCCTGAACGAGATCTATATCTTCGATCAATCGACATTGCGTTTTATCGAGGTCAACGCGTCAGCCCGCGCAAATCTCGGATACACGCTGGACGAACTCAAGGCCATGTCACCCGTCGACATCAAGCCGGACTTCGACCAGGAAACGTTTGCCGGACTCCTGGTACCGCTGACGACCGGTCAGTCGAACAAAATCGTTCTGGAAACGCGCCACCAACGCCGTGACGGAAGCACCTATCCGGTTGAGGTGCACCTTCAGACCGGGCGGTTCACCGGACGCGCGGTGTACACGGCCATCATCCTGGACATCACCCAGCGGAAGGAAGCAGAGCGGGAGCGGGAAGCGCTCAACCTGAAAATGCAGCAGGGGCAGAAGCTGGAGAGTCTCGGCATGCTGGCCGGTGGGATCGCGCATGATTTCAACAACCTGCTGACCAGCATTCTCGGATACTCCGATCTCGCGTTGTCTCAGGTGTCAGAGGATTCACCCGCTGCGGCCTACATCCGAGCGGCAATCGCTGGAGCACAGAATGCCGCTGAGCTCACCCATCAACTGCTGGCGTATTCGGGGCACGGGCAGTTTCTCGTCGAACCCCTGAAGCTCGATGTTCTCGTGAAGGACATGGCCCGTCTGCTCGAGGTCTCGGTATCCAAACGATGCGCGCTGAGGTATGAATCCACTCTGGATGATGCGCCGTCGATCGAAGGGGATGCATCTCAGATACGTCAGATTGTGATGAATCTCATCGTCAATTCCGCTGACGCCATCGGTGAAGGCAGCGGAACCATTACGCTGACCACAGGTGCTACAACACTCGCGGAAGATGATGGTTCCTCCTATGTGGGCCATCAACCACTTTGTGGCACCTACGCTTTCCTCCAGGTGGAAGATACGGGTGATGGAATGGAAGCGGAGACGGTGCAACGGATCTTCGAACCATTCTTCTCGACCAAGCTGAAAGGCCATGGGCTTGGGCTGGCCGCGGTTCTCGGCATCGTGCGCCGGCACAAGGGTGCGCTGCGGGTTCGAAGCACACTCGGCAGGGGTACAACCATTCGCGTGCTGTTCCCTGTTGCAAAGGCGGTTGCATCACTGGAACGCTCCGGGAACGCCGTAGTGTCGGGCCCTCGCTGCGGGATCGCACTTGTGATTGACGATGAGGAATCCGTGCGCCATCTGGCCGGTGCCATGCTGAATGCGATGGGGTTCGAGGTGCGTACCGCCAGAGATGGAAAGGAAGGGGTAGAAATCTTCGAGGCCTGTCAGCAGGATGTGGCCCTCGTGCTGCTGGACCTCGTCATGCCGCAGTTGAGCGGGACGGAAGCCTTTCGGTTGATGCGGGAGATCCGGGACGGCGTTCCGACCATTCTCACCAGCGGGTACAGCGAAGATTCTGCCAGTGACCTCGTTGCGGCTTGCCAGCAGACTGACTTCATACAGAAGCCCTACCGCTACGCAGATCTCGAAGATGTGGTGGGCCGTGTCATGCGGGCGCCGTGATCAGCGACCGTTCGATCTCCTCTGCCGCGGATTATCAGGCCACGGTTGCGTTCTGGTTCGGGATGCATCCACGACCGCACGCGCCTGTTGCCGTGACGGCGCATCGTTCAGCTGCGTGAGCAGCTCCGCCGCCCTGAGGCGCACCGGCCACGAATGATCGGCAAGTGCCGCGCGCAGTTGCGTGCCAGCAGTGCGAGCCGCATCCGGATACCGGCCGAGGACCGCTACCACCCAGTAGCGAACCACGCTATTGGCATCGTTCAGATAATCCAACAGAGCCTGTGCGGTCAGGTCGGTACCGAGCCGAACCGCACCTAGAGATCGCGCGGCTTGCGCTTTCTCTGGTGATCTGCCCCGGCGAAGCGTCTGCAGTGCCTCGGTGTACACCATGGATGGTCCGGCGTTGCCACCAGCGTCAATCTGGTCGCGCAACGCATCGTTGACCTCCCATTCCAGGTAACCGGACCAGAACACCGATTTTTCGATGCGCTCCCTGTCGCTGAGCGTGCGGCCATCCGAGTATCCGACCTCGTGAAACTCGATGTACTCCATGATCTCGTCCATGACCGTGGGGTCGCACCGCCCGAGCCGCTCGTTGAGGCGGTCTGCCAGACGTGAAAAGTAGCTGGTGTAAGCGTCGCCGAAAGTCCGTTTGATATCGCCGTCAGGATCGGCTTTGGTCGGATCCGAGTAACCGATCCAGATGTAGTACTCCATGTAGTCGTAGACCATCGGGATGACGTCGTTGGGATCTGCATCCTGCTTCAACTGGTCCACAACCGCGTCGAAGCGCTGACGTTGCAGTGGGTCGTCAAACGTTGCGGCAACGGTCGTGCTCGCGGCGATCAGCAGCAGCGTGGCCTGGAATACCATTTTCATGTCACCACCCCGCTCAGCCTTCGCAGGCTGGAATCGCGGCATCCGCGCGGGTCGACGTCTGTAGTGACGACGGCGCTGAATACGAGCAGCAGGCTTGCTGCAGTTGTTCGGGCGATCATGAGCGGCTCCTTCTCTTCAGCGCTTGTCTGGAACCTGTCAATATCGTCGTCGGGGTGAGTGATGGGCAATACGACAGAAGTACTAGCTCGAATGACCTGTGCTGGGCCGTTCAACCCGGCGTAGATAGTCGGCACGTCGCGCTGCGCGGCGATCCACAATCGCTGGATGGCGTAGACGCTGGAGCCTTCGCCCGGCAGCGCATCATCCATACGTCGGGGTTGGCCAGTGCCAGGTCAGCAGCAGGGCGCCCAACACGAGAATCCCTCCTCGAAGGCAACCATCTCGTAACCATCAACGAACGCCACCGCTTCCGCACTTACCAAGCCCCTCCATAGCTACATGCTGAATTGTCACGTTGCACCGCTCGCCTCTCTCAAACGATGAGCGGCACATTTTTCATCCCGGCCGAAGACCCCGGCTGGTTGAGACCGCCGGGGCCTTGGCAAACGAAGTGGTGGCGGCTCGTCTCAGGGCGCGATCACCCGTTCGCCTCTCCAAAGCGTCACCGCGCAATCGAGCATCGTGTCGAAGTGACGTCGAAGCGACTGGCCGGCTGGCGACGCTGCGAGCTCCGACGTCGCCGCAGCCCAACTGCCCACCGACTTGTGCACGCCAACGAAGATGACATCAGGCGCGCCAGGCATCTGGCCGGTCATTGGCTCCAGGGCGTATACGGGCACCTCTTTGAAGGAGTCGATGCTGCCGAGTACGGAATTGATGTGCCTGCCCATGTCCATCTTGTCGCCCTGGGTTACAGGCATTTTCGCAGTGCACGCTCTGGTGGACACGAGGGTCGTACCATCGCCCATCGGCGGATTCTCCACCTGCCGAACGACATGACCGATCGCCAGATTAGCCCGACAATCGGCGACCGTGCGGAATCGTGCCATCGCCGCCGCGGTGCCTTCGTTGGCCATGATGGCGTCTGCGGCGCTGCCGAATGCAGCGGTACTTTCGTGCATCGCCAGCCACACGAACTGCGCCGGCGCACTGCCCTTGAACTGGTGCCAGACGACGGATGGCGCCAGCGCGATACCGGCCTTCTGTGCCGCTTTCACCAGATTATCCCGAGCAGCCAGCAGGTCATCCCGGTCCTTTCCCGGCAGGTAGTTGCACATATACCCCTCTACCGTAGCCGGCGGTGGCCGCTCGGCAGCCATAGAAGGTCCAGCCAGACACAGCGCAAGCGCCACTGCGGCCAGTCTTAGCGTCGTTTTATTCATGATGTGGTCCTGATTTTCTAAAGGTACGATCGCTACAGCGATCGCTGGTAATCAGGTATATCAACGCCAAGGGCGTCGCGGTGTCAGGCAGATGACACAAGCGACGAAATGCGTCGCACCAGATCCTCCGTGCTTCGGGTCAAACCCCAACCGGCGTACTTGCTCATGAAGTGGGTGTGCGCCTCAGCTTCGTAGGCTGTGCACGCATCCTCGACGAACAACGCCAGATAGCCGAGATCCAGAGCCGCGCGGCCGGTGGCCTCGATGCATTCATCCGTCTCGAAGCCTGCGATGACAAGCCATTGCACGCCCATGTGGCGGAGCACTGCATCCAGATTGGTGGCGGTGAACGCACCGCTCACCGTTTTGGTGATGACGATCTCACCGTCCCGCGGCGTCACCGGCTCGAGAAATCGCGTTTCCGGGCTGCCCGGCGGGTAACACCAGCCGAGCCGACGATGCGCCGGGCCGGTGTCCCGGGCT
>JAUIKX010000230.1 GCA_030430515.1 Gammaproteobacteria bacterium
CCCGGCGGCCGCGCGCCTTCGGATTGACGACACGGTAGCCATCTTCTTCATGCTCGTCCGGTACGCCTTTCACCATCCAGCAGCGGATCTGCCCGAAAGGCGGATTGGGCACGCCAACCGTGACGGCCCAGTAGACCTTGTCCATATCGCGGCTGCGGAACAGTTCCGCGAGGCGCGCCGCAGCAGCCGGATGCTTCGCCGTCAGCAGGACACCGGACGTGTCCTTGTCCAGGCGGTGCACCAGCACCGGCCGGTGCGTGCCGTCGCTGAGGGACGCCAGCATGCCGTCGATATGTTTGCCCTGCCCTGAGCCACCCTGTACGGCGAGGCCTGCGGGCTTGTTCAGGGCGATCATGTCGTCGTCTTCGTAAAGCGTGATCTCGCGCAGGAAGTCACGGTCTTCCTTGGACACTTTGCTCGCTTTGTCCGGGGCCGGCTTCGCCGCACCGCCGCTGAGGATCGGCAGGCGGACCTGCATGCCGGAAGACAGGCGCGTGTTGGATTTCGCCCGTGCGCCGTCTACCCGGATCTGCCCGGTGCGGATCATCTTCTCGACCTGGCCCTGTGTCAGCTGTACCCGCCGCTTGATCCAGCGGTCGAGGCGCGTGCCTTCTTCCTTCGACGTAACAGTCTCGGTGACGATCTGACCGCTCATGCGAACACCTTCCGGGCGACCCAGAGACCGATAAATGCGGCGATTGCGGTAGTGACCACAAAGAAACTCGATACGGCAAGCCCGAGGCGGCGAAGCTGATCCAGGTTGTCGCTGGCTGCCAGCCCGCGGATGACCGATGCAACCACCAGAGGCACCACGATCATCTGGATCGTGGCCAGAAACAGCTGGCCGGGGAGTGCCAGCCAGTTACCGATGAGCACGCCTGTGGCGGCATCCACCAGACCGGTTGCCGGGCCGAGGAGCACGCCGGCGAAGAGTCCTGCAACCATACCGATCAAGACCTTGAGCCAGAGCCTCTTCTCCACGAGCCCCGCCAGGTAATGGCTGAGGTGTTTGATGGACCTCGGGTGGAGGATCTTGAGATAGGGCAGGTTTCCGTGCTCGTTGGCCATGTGAGGCACCGCAGAATCGCAAGTGTTCTGGATACGACTTTGCTCGAAATCAGGCAACCCGGGGAAACCCCTGACAGGCCCCTTAAAAAGGCGCAAAAAAACGCTTTGACGTTTATACCTTTGGGCGTACATTGCGCCGTCGGCGTACGCCTTGGGATTTGGGCCACCGAATTGAACGGTCCTGTCAACCTCGAACTCACCTCCCCCGATAGCCTCTATGCGGCCATGGCCGACGCGCTTGCTGATACCGGTCACGGTGTCTTCAGGTGTGCGCTTGCCCCGCCTCTCGTCGAGGCCTTGCGCTTGCAGGCAGATGTCGCGGAGCACTGGTATTCGGCGGGGGTAGGCCGTCATTCGGACCACCAGATCAACCGCTTCGTGCGTCGCGATCGGGTGGCCTGGATCGGCCGCAACAGCGAACCGGAAATACAATGGCTGGATTGGGTCGAGGAGCTGCGATGGTTTCTCAACCGCTCGCTGATGCTGGGGCTGGAAACCTTCGAGTCTCACTTCGCGTTCTATGCACCGGGCACATTCTATCGCCGCCATGTGGACGCATTTCGCGGTGAAGGCAACCGCGTGGTCAGCCTTGTGGTGTACCTAAACGAACGTTGGCTGCCCGGCGATGGCGGCGAGCTGGTGCTCTACGGCGCTGACGGCGAGATGCTTGAAAAAGTGCCGCCGGACGGCGGCACCGTGGCGATCTACCTCAGCGAACAGTATCCCCACGAGGTGCTGACGACGCGCACCCAACGATACAGTATTGCCGGCTGGTTCCGGCAGCGCGGCGTTCTGCCGCTGGATCGGATCTGACGGAACCGGTGGGTTTCCGTCGGTCACTCTCAAGTTCCTGGAGGAACGACTCATGAATCGAAACCGGGATCGGGAAATCGATGAGGACGGACTGGATCTGCCGCCCTCTGTGCGGGCGCAGATGAGGCGCTTCGAACGCAGCGAAACTGAGGGATTGCGGGGCAGCAGGCGCCGGGCGCGTGCCCGAAAACGCGATGACGAATGGTGCGGCTCCGGACGTTGGCGAGATGAGATGGACTGAGGCGCGCGGCTCCGGCTAAGGCCCCGCGCGCTAGCAGTCCGGTACGCCGGCCAATTACTGGGTAGACTGGACGTTCAACGACTGAACGGGGCGTTCATGAGCCAGCCCAGGGATCTCATCGGCCAGGTCATCGGCAACCACCAGATCATCGAGCCGCTCGGAACGGGCGGTATGGCGGAAGTGTATAAAGCCCGCCACACTGAGCTGAAGATCTATCGCGCCATCAAGTTCATTCGCGCCGAATTTGCAGGCTCGGGCGATTTTCAGGAGCGCTTTCTGCGCGAGGCGCGCGCCATAGCGGGTCTGGAGCACCCGGGTATCGTTCGCATACATGATTTCGGTAGTCACGATGGCCTGTACTACATGGTCATGCAGTATGTCGACGGCGTCGATCTGAAGCGCGTCATTCGCGAGCGCGGCCCGATTCCCGAGCAAGAAGCCGTTCGGTGGGTGGCTGATATTGCTGATGCCCTTGCCTATGCGCACCGACGCGACATCGTGCACCGGGATGTCAAACCTGAGAACATCATGCTGGATGCCCAAGGCGGTGTGCACCTCATGGATTTCGGTATCGCTAAGCTGGTGCATGCCGAAACCGCGCTGACACAAACTGGCGTGGGCATCGGCACGCCCGCCTACATGGCGCCGGAGCAGGCGCAAGGGCAGGAGATCACCGCCGCAACCGATATCTACGCGCTCGGCATCGTGCTCTACGAACTGCTGACCGGTGAGCAGCCGTTCAGCGCCGATACGCCCATTGCCGTGCTGGTGAAGGCGATGCACGACCCCATGCCGTTGCCCCAGCGGATCAACCCGAAAATCAGCGATCAGGCGCAAGCTGCCATCCTTCAGGCTACGGCCAAAAACCCCGCTGATCGCCATCGAGATGCAATGGCTTTCAAGGCTGAGCTTTTTGCTTTGCCTGAGCCGGACCGTCTGCCTGTGATGGGGGATGATGAGACGCTTGTCGTGAAGCCTGTGAGGGGGACAGAGCAGCCTTCAGCACCTGCACCACCCGCCGCGACTCCTGTCGCGAGATCGCGAAATGGTCGCGCGCGCTGGTTTGGGGTGGGCGCGTTGCTCGCAGCACTCCTGTTGGCGGTCTGGGTGATGCGAGCACCTGATCGCGTTCAGACGCTGGCAACAGATTGCGAAAAGAATGTCGGTGAAGCGTGCTATGCGCTTGCGTTGAGCTACAGCGTTGGCAGGGATGTGCCGATGGACGAAGAACGTGCATTGGTTCTGAACGAGAAAGCCTGCGAATTGCGGCACCCGCGGGCGTGCACGAATGCGGGTGAACAGTACCGTGACGGACGTGGCGCAGAAAAAGATCTTGGCAAAGCGCTTGAGCGATTCGTATCGGGCTGCATCCTGGCAGACAGATACGCATGCAACTCGGCAGCGACGATGTATCGGTATGGCAGCGGGATGCGGCGAGATGAGCAGATGGCTCAAGAGTATTACAAAATAGCCTGTGAGCTTGGTTTCGAAGCGGCCTGCGATAGTGCAGGAAAGGGAGGGATGGATTGAGAGTTTTGCTGACGATTGTTCTCGCACTCAGCCTAACGGGGTGCGTCGTCGGACCTGATCCGCAGGACCGCGTGCAACAGCTTGATCTGGTGCTTTCCGGCGGTCGTGTCATCGATCCGGAGAGCGGTACCGATGGCGTGTTCAATGTGGGTATTCGTGGTGGGCGTATCGTCGAGGTATCCAGCGAACCGCTGAGCGGCCTTGAGGTTGTTGATGTCAGCGGTCGGGTGGTGGCACCTGGGTTCATCAACCTGCACTCACACGCCTGGACGCCGCTGGGCAACCGTTTCGAGCTGCAGGATGGTGTGACGACCGCTCTCGAGCTCGAGGCCGGTGCTTACCCGGTAGCGAGCTACGGCACCCATGAGCCGATAGCGCTCGAAAACCGTGCGCATACGAACTTCGGTGCATCGCTCGGGCATGCTTTTGTGCGCAGCTCTGTGATCGAAGCGCAGCCGATGCAGGGAGGCGATCACTCTGCGGCGCTGATGATGCAGGGGAAGCCCGCGACCGGCTTGGATGGGCCGGCATTCACCCGCACGCTCGACACAAAGCAGCGAACGCAGCTCCGTCAACGCCTGCAATCAGGCCTTCGCGATGGCGGCCTGGGCATCGGCGTACTGCTCGACTACATGAATGAGGTGGTGGACGACGCTGAGCTGCGTATGATTTTCGATGTGGCCGCATCTGCCGGAGCGCCTGTGTTCATCCATATCCGTCGTGGCATCGCAGGTGACCCCGCGGGGCTCAACGAAGTCATCGACCTCGCCCGGCAGACCGGTGCGCGTGTGCACATCTGTCATCTGCAGTCGCTGGGCATGATGAACACGGCCCGGTTCATGGCGCTCGTTCGCGACGCACGTGCTTCGGGAGTCGACATCACCATGGAGTCGTTTCCCTACAATGCCGGCTCAACCAGCATTTCCGCGGCGGTTTTCAGCCGTGACTGGCAGCGGATCTTTGCCATCGGCTTTGAAGACGTCGAGTGGGTGGAAACGGGCGAGCGTCTTACGGAGGAGAGTTGGAATCGATACCGCAGGGAGCAGCCGGGTGGATCGGTGGTGCATCACTACAACCGTGAAGCCTGGACCCGTGAGGCGAGTATCGCCCCGGATGTCATTGTTGCCGCTGACGGCACGCCGGTGATCAGCCTCGATGTGAAGAATGCGCCGTTCGGAATCGGCACGTTTTCCCGCATCTACGCCCGCTACGTGCGCAAGGAAGGTTCTCTGTCTTTGATGGACGCTGTGTCTAAGATGACCCTGCTGCCCGCGCGGGTGCTGGAAGACTACAGCCCCGCGTTCAAGCAGAAAGGGCGCATACAGCCTGGGGCGGATGCCGACATCACGGTGTTCGGTCTGGCCCGCATTCAGGACAACGCCACGTTTCAGGAGCCGTTTCGACCATCCACCGGCATCGACCATGTGATTGTTTGTGGTGAGTTCGCGTTGCGGGATGGTGCGATGGTGGCGGGCAGCTTTCCAGGGAGGCGGATTCTCAAGTAGGGGCGAAAAACTAAAACGCGTTATTGAAATGCCGGGCGCTGTCGTCTAGCGTTGGTCTGATGAGGCGCAATCGGGAAGAAATTTCATGTCCGAAGTAAAGGTTGGTCTGGCTTTTGCCAGCAGTGTGGCGATCAACGGCGCAGACTCGCTGGAGATCTGTCGTCGTGCCGAGGCGGCAGGATTCGAATCGCTATGGGGCGGTGAGCATGTCGTGCTGCCTGATTCGATTGCATCGAAGTACCCCTACACCGAAGACGGCAAGATCCCCGCAGAGCCGGACACGCCGATTCCCGACCCGCTGATCTGGCTGGCCTATGCGGCGGCTGCCGCGCCGAGCCTGCGTCTCGGCACCTGCATTCTCATCGTACCCCAGCGCAATCCGCTCATTCTCGCGAAGGAGCTTGCGACCCTCGATCAGCTTTCCGGCGGCCGCGTTGAGCTGGGGCTCGGCGTTGGCTGGCTTGAGGAGGAATTCGACGCGCTCGGTGTGCCGTGGGCGCGACGGGGTGCCAGAAACGACGAGTATATCGAAGCCATGCGCGCACTCTGGGCGGCACCCCATGCTGAGTTTCATGGTGAGTTCGTCGACTTCGAGCCGGCGACCTGCAGCCCCAGGCCGGTGAATGGCAACATTCCGGTGATTGTTGGGGGCGACTCAGAGGTGGCGCTTCGGCGGGCGGTACGTCTGGCCGATGGCTATTTCCCTGGCGAGGGAGACCATGAACGTCTTGGTGAGTTGCTGGGCCGGCTCCGTCGCACTGCAGAAGACGCGGGCCGGGACCCGACGAGTATAAAA
>JAUIKX010000231.1 GCA_030430515.1 Gammaproteobacteria bacterium
AGATCTCGAGCCCTGGCGGGCATCCGTCGACCACGGCACCCAGCGCCGCACCATGGCTTTCTCCAAAGGTGCTGACCGTGAACATCTGACCGAAAGTATTACCGGGCACTTTGCCTATCCGTTTTCATCGCAGCCGCGCAGTATGAGAACCCAGGGCGCCGGCTTCAAGCAGGAAGACCCCGTCCCCGCCTGCTGGCAGGTGCGGCCAGACGAAGGGCAGCGCAGGATAGGCGCGCAGGAGTGCTGGTGCGCTGGCACCAACCTCACAGACCAGCAGGCCGTTCTGATTGAGATAGTCTCCACAATCACGGAGTATGCGGCGCACCACATCCAGGCCATCAGCACCCGCAGCCAGGCCCAACTCGGGTTCCGCACGGTACTCGTCTGGCAACGACGCCATATCCGGACCGTCGACATAGGGCGGATTGGAGAGAATCAGGTCGAACCGGCCACCGACACGCTCGAACAGATCGCCCTGACAGACACTCACCCGGCCCGTAAGCCCGTGCAGCGCAACGTTCTTCTCTGCCAGGGCGGCGGCCTGCGGGTTGAGCTCCGCAAGCACCACCTCTGCTTCTTCGAACACGTAGGCGGCGAGGATGCCCAGGCAACCGCTACCGCTGCACAGATCAAGCACCCTCAGCGGTGGTCTTTTCATCCAGGGGCGCAGCGCTTCCAGCAACAACCCGGCAATCGGGGATCGCGGCACCACCACACCAGGCTCGACGAGAAACTCGAGACCGGCGAACTGACAGCGGCCGGTGAGATATGCCAAAGGAAGGCGCTCATCGACGCGGCGTTTCGCAAGCGCCAGGACCTGCGCGCGGACATCGTCGGGAACCGTTCGCTCGAGCTCATTCTCGTCATCCGCAAAACCGGAGACCTGAAGTGTGAGCGCAACCGCTTCATCCCAGGCGTTGTCGGTACCGTGGCCATAGACCAGAGATGCCTCATCGAACATCCCGTGCACGGTTTCAATCAGGCTCGCGAGATCAGTCACGATTCTGTCTATGAGGAACAACCAGCTCGATACGCGAATGGCTCTCGTTCTGCCTCGGCATCATCGGGCCCGCAGCAAACGGCTTGAAGCTCGCGCTGGACTCAGCGGCCAGCGCTTCGGCAGCGGCTTCTGCACACGCTCCCGAGCGTTGGATCAGACGTTCCACGTCGCCTGGCGCATAGAGGTGGCACACCACATAAATCGCATCGGCCTGCATCTCGTTGAGTGCGCCACCGATCTTGCTGAGGTGCGCCCGGTCTTCAGCAGTAATCTCCCCGCTACGGGTTGGGGTAACGCCTCGCACGATCGCATGACCATTACCGGTGAGCGCTTTGAGCAGCCGCTGGTCTACGGCGACGGCAACTTCGCGTTCCGGTTGGAGCACCTGCAGGTGCGCATATACCCGGCGGTTACCGCGCTTGATCACGTAAACCGACACCAGCGCTCCGGCATCTTCCCCTGCAAGGTAGAACTGGTAAGCGTCCGGCCCGTACAGCACAGGTATACCGAACACCTGATTCGCCCATTGGTTGGACCGACCGCAATCCCGACCGAGACATCGAAAGCGGATCTGACCTGCAGGCAGCACGCTTTCGAAATGTTCGATCACCGCCTCGAGCGACGTACCGCGAGGCATCTCGTAAGTAACGGAGCGACGTTTGGCGGTTACGTGCAGCGATCGCTCAATCTTCAGCTCCCGGCGAATTTTCTCCACCGGGGACAGCACGAATTCGTACTCCTCGGCCTCCGCATCCGCGTGTTCCTCCACAACGGTGGCCCGAGGATAAGTAGGAAACGCCAGCGGATCGGCACTGGCCGGCGTCATCGTGGCCGGCCCTGCGGCAAGCAGGGCCAGCATTAGGGAAAGCAATTTCATCTACGGGATGCTACCCGCCCATCAGCTCCAAAAGAAGCCCGTTGAGGCGGTGCACATATCCAGCGGCGTCCGCCGGCGCTTCTCCTTCGGCCAGCGCCGCCTGGTCGAACAGAATCAACGCAAGGTCATTGAAACGGTCCTCGTCCGCCTCCTGGTCGAGCCGCTGGATCAGCGGATGCGCGGGGTTATATTCAAAGATGGGCTTCGATTCGGGCATAGGCTGCCCCGATGCCTCCATGATCCGGCGCATCTGCGCCCCCATGTCGAACTGTCCGAGCACGAGGCAGGCCGGGCTCTTTGACAATCGGCTGGACACTTTCACCGCTTCCACTTTTTCATCCAGCACCTTCCGAATGCGTTCCGTCAGAGCTGAGTGCTCATCGTCGGCTTCGCTGTCTTCTGCCTCGTCTTCCTTACCCGGCAGGTCGATGTCCGCCCGCATGGCGTCCTGAAACTGTACGTCTTTGTACTGATCGAGGCTCGTCATCAACCATTCGTCGATACGATCGAACAGCAGCAGCACTTCGACACCCTGCTCCTTGAGCACTTCGATGTGCGGTGAGTTCTTGGCGTGCTCCCAGGACTCGGCAACGATGTAGTAGATCTTGTCCTGATCCTCGCCTTTGCGATCGAGGTAGGCATCGAGGCTCACGTTCTTTTCTGCGCTGTCTCCCGCTGTGGAGGCAAACCGCAAAAGGCCGAGCAGCGCTTCGCGGTTGGCAAAGTCCTCACCCGCGCCTTCCTTCAATACCTCGCCAAACTCATCCCAGAACGCCTGATAATTCTCCGGCTCTTTCTCGGACATGGTCTTCAGCATGCTCAGCACGCGTTTGGTGAGCGCATTTTTGATGGTGGTGACCCGATCGTCCTGCTGCAGGATCTCGCGAGACACGTTCAGCGGCAGATCGTTGGAGTCGACGACCCCCTTGATGAAACGCAGGTACAGCGGCAGAAACTGCTCCGCCTCATCCATGATGAACACCCGCTGCACGTACAGCTTCAGCCCGCGAGGCGCCTCACGGTTGTAAAGATCGAAGGGTGCACGCCTCGGTACATAGAGCAGTGAGGTGTACTCGAGCTTGCCTTCCACCCGATTGTGGCTCCAGGACAGCGGCTCTTCGAAATCGTGGCTGACGTGCTTGTAGAAGGTTTTGTACTCTTCGTCCGAGACGTCGGATCGGGAACGGGTCCAGAGCGCTTTCGCTTCGTTGACCGCCTCCATCTCGGTGGATGGCTCTGCTTCATCTTCCTCACCCGGGGACGCTTCTTTGACCATACGCACCGGCACGCCGATGTGATCGGAGTATCTGCGTACCACAGAGCGTAACCGGTACCCGTCGAGAAACTCTTTCGCATCCTCTGCCATGTGCAGTACGACCTGAGCCCCCCGCGGGATACCCTCCGCTGACTCGATGGTGAACTCGTCTTCACCCTTCGAACGCCAGATCACCCCTTCATCGCTACCCGCACCGCGCGTGCGAACTTCCACTTCATCCGCGACGATAAACGCACTGTAGAAACCCACCCCGAACTGGCCGATGAGCGCCGCGTCTTTCTTCTGATCTCCGGTCAGCCGCTCAAGGAACTCAGCCGTGCCGGATCGGGCAATGGTACCGAGATTGGCGATAACCTCATCGCGGGTCATGCCGATGCCGTTATCTGCGATCGTCAGCGTGCCGGCTTCTGCATCGAAGGTGATGTCGATCCGGTAATCCGCATCTCCTTCAATCAGCTGCGGGTTTTCGATGGCCTCAAAGCGCAGCTTGTCGATGGCGTCGGATGCATTGGAGATGAGCTCGCGAAGAAAAATCTCCCGATTGGAGTACAGCGAGTGGATCATCAGCTTCAACAGCTGCTTTGCTTCGGTCTGAAATCCGAAAGTTTCGGTCGCGGCTTCCGCCATGGGTGCGTCTCCTCCTGCACGAATGTTCAGCTGCACGAGATTGGGGCGCAGGCTCTGGAATTCAAGGGCTGAAAACTGGCGGGAGTTTGACCCGCTAGAGGTTGACCACGGTTGCATTACCGACGTGGGTGAAACGGCCTGGCGTGCAGGTAAGAATGATAATCTGGCAGCTTCGACCCGCAGCGGCGATAGCGGCCCCCATTACGGCCAGCTTTTCGGGATCGGAGAAACCCAGAGCATCGTCGATGATGAGCGGTACACCACCCTGAGTCGATACGATCTGCGCCGCTGCGAGACGCGTCAGCACCGACAATTGCTCACGTGCACCCACACTCAATGCGTCAAACGGCAGGCTGAAGCCGTTGAGCGTGCGGCGTTGTATCTGCCAATCTTCATCGAGGGTGACCTCGAAATCCGCCCCAAACACGATGCGTCCCAGCCGTTCGATGGCTTCTCGGAGCGGCTTGACGTAGGACTGACGCGCAGCGTCCCGGTGGCTCGTAAGCGTGTTCCAGAGCTTTCTGGCCGCGGCTGCACGACGTTCGATTGCGGCCACGCGCTCAACAGCCTCTTCATATTCGTGTGCGGCGGCCTCGTACCGCTCGAAACGCCCATCAGCTTGCGCCCGCTGAAGGCGGTCCTTAACCACTGCGAACTCCTTGGCCAGCTCCACCTGCTCGTCTTCTGCCCGCTGAAGTGCATCAGCAGCGTTTTCGGCACGGAGTTCGAGAGACTGCGGATCAAGGGACGCCAACTCATCTTCGGCCTGAGCAAGCGCTTCGACCGCCAGCTGCAACTTCTTGCTCGCGGCCGAGTTTCGCGATTCGAGCTCAACATCTTCCGTTTGCTCCCGACTCGTGTGCAAACGCTTTTCCGACTCCCTCAGCGTTGCCCGCAAACCGCTGAGCGCGAGCTCCTGGTCCCGCATGGACGCCGCTTGGGAGTGTTGCCGTTGGCGCAGGTCCTCGGCTTCGCTTTCGGCGTTCTCGATGCGCCTTTCGATCCGGGCGGCCCGCCGCTCGCCGTCGTCAATCCTCTGTCGGGCTTGTGCGGCGGATTCAGGCAGCGGTGGTTGCTCTGGTCGCTCATCCAGATACACAGCGATATCTGCCTTCAATCGGCCTGTTTCGTGCGTGAGCTCGTCAGCCGTCGCGCCGTCGAGCAACTCACCACGGCGTCGTCGTTCTTCGTTGATCTTTCGAGCCAGACCGTCTCGAAGAGAGTGCGCGCTGGCAGCCGCTTCGACATCCTCGACCCGATACTGCTCGAGCAGCGTCACCAATCGAGCCTGGGCTTCGGCTGCCTCAGCGGCAGTCTCCAGAGCCTGCGGGGGGGGTTCGATATCCAGGGTAGCGATTCCGGGAATACGCAACTGCGTGGGGTCCACGAGGCTCTGCTCAAATGTCGCACCTCGGGCCAGTTCATGCGGTGTATCTCCTACCTCAACCCTCTGGCCGACCTCTGACCGGAAGACCAGACGGGTGGCGGCCTGCTCGCGCCTACCACGCGCAAGCATAAGATCCTTTTCGGCCTTTCGGATACTGTCGAGGCCTTCATCATCAATGCGGATATCGGCCAGTGCTGTCGCGGCCTCTGCAATCGACCGATCGAGAGCGCGGACCGCTTCGAGCTTATCCACCAACGCCTCCAGCGCTCTGCTTCGGGAGACGTGCTCAAGATCCAGACGCAGGCGCCGCAGATAGACACCTGCTTCCGTACGCTCCGCCTTCAGCCTGGTGAGGCGCTCCTGGGCTTCCACCAGCTCAACCACCAGCGACTCAAGTCCCTGCTCCGCAGGCGCAAGAGCTGCTTCTGCGGCCGCCACTTCAGAGGCTGTTGCTGCAATTCTCTCTACCAGCGCCTGGCGCTCAACGAGCGCCTGTTCGGTACTTTCGGCCTGGCTACGAAGGGTTGTTAGCTGTTCACGCCTCTGCTCCAGGTCGCCCTGCAGCTTATGTACCTTCTGCATGCTTGCCGATGCTTCTTCGCTCGCTGTCTTCAGAACTGGCAGAACCGCATCCCGTCGTAGGATCTCACCTTCCAGACGCGTGTGCCGCTCGACATCTGCTTCAACCTCACGTAGCGCAAGCTCAGCTGTCTCGGCATTCTGCT
>JAUIKX010000232.1 GCA_030430515.1 Gammaproteobacteria bacterium
CGCCATCACCGTCACCGTCGGCTGCGCCCAGGTAATCGAAGTTTTCGCTCGCCCAGCGCTCCATGCCCTGCGCGCAGGCCATCAGGTCACCCTGCGCCTCCGCTCGATAGGATCGATCGGAGTACGCGTCGTAGAGCGGCAACGCCACTGCGCTAACGATGGCCAGAATGGCGACCGCAATCATCAGCTCGATGAGGGTGAAGCCCTTCTGCTGCGACCGGTACCATCGTCGAGCTTCGAGATTCGGTTCGGGAGAATTGTGTTGTGAAATCTTATCCATCAGGGCCCCGCGCTCACTTTTCGCACAGCCCTAAACTAATCGCACGCCCCATCAGACGCGATGCTCAAACCACCGAGCGGTGGATTTAATCCGACGAACGGTTCGCCGGCGGTGTGACGCTGATCACAGAAACGTCAAATATCAGGCGCTTTCCAGCCAGCGGGTGATTGAAATCGACACACACCTTGCCATTTTCGATGCGCTGAACCACGCCTGGCAGCTCGCCCTCAGCCTGCGCGAACGACACGATCAGCCCCGGCTCCAGATCCATACCGTCGAACCGACCCTCGGGCATCCACTGGATGTTCTCCTGCCGATGCGCGCCGAAAGCATCCTCCGGCTCGATTTCGAACTGACCGTCGTCCCCCGGCTCGAGGCCAATGAGCACGCGCTCGAAACCTTCCGGCAGATTGCCGTCGCCCACCACGAACTGAGCCGGCTGACCGCCACGGGTGGAGTCCACCTGGCGGCCGTCTTCCATGAGAATGGAGAAGTGCATGGAGACCTGTGCCCCTGCAATGATGCGGCTGCGCTCGAACGGCTGGCGGCTGATGATTTCGTCAGACATCGGCACCCGCCTGCTTTGCCTGCCGTGCTTCGCGGAGCATGACGATGATCCACAATGCAGCGCCGCAGAACAGCGAGGAATCGGCAATATTGAACGCTGGGAAGTATGCGTCTCGCCAGTGAAAAAGCAGGAAGTCCACGACATAGCCCACAGTGATCCGGTCGACCAGATTGCCCACGGCACCGCCCAGAAGCAAGCCGTACACCACCCACATGACCTTGTCGCCCTTCGGCAGCCGCCTGAGCTCGTAGATCACGAAACCACAGAAGAAGACACCGAGCGCCATGAACAGCCAGCGCTGCCAGCCCCCGGCGTCGGCGAGCATGGAGAAAGCCGCACCCTCATTGTGCCAGCGCACCAGGGCGAAAAACGATGTGAGATCCAGGCGATCGTACAGATTGAACTCAGCAACCACCCACCACTTGGTGAGCCGGTCGAAGATCAAAGAGAGCGCGGCAACGACCAGAGCTTTGAACGTCACTGACGCGCCTCCGAGAACCAGGTGCGGGCCTCATCGATGTCCTGATGGATCTGCTTTTCCAGCGCTTCGATCGACTCGAATGCGCGCTCGTCCCGGAGCTTCCTGCAGAACGTAACGCTCAGCAGCCGTCCGTAGATGTCACCTTCGAAGTTGAAAAGGTGCACCTCGAGAAGCGGCTCTTTGCCATCTACGGTGGGCCGCACGCCGATATTGGCAATGCCTTCATAGGGTTTATCCAGGCCATCGATGGTCACGGCATACACCCCTTCCAGGGCAGCCCGATAACGCTGAAGACGGATATTGGCAGTCGGAACACCGAGCTGACGGCCAAGCTGACGGCCGTAGACCACCCGCCCGGTGATTGCATAGGGACGGCCCAGCAACTTTTCTGCAAGGTCGAAATCGCCGGCCGCGAGCGCTTCCCGCACCCGCGTGCTGCTCACCCGCTCGTGCTCGAAGGTCAGCGTGCCCAGGTGGCTGACATCGAAACCGAACCTTTCACCGGCCTCCTCCAGCATGGTGTAGTTGCCCCGCCGGTCCGCACCGAAATGAAAGTCGTCACCCACCACCACATAACGTACCGCCAGTGATCGATGCAGAAACTCCTCGCAGACCCACTCCGCGGTCTGGGTGCGCGTGCGTTCGTTGAAGGGAAAACAGAGCAGGTAGTCGAGACCGGTCTTCTCCAGCCAGAAAATCTTCTCACGCAGCCGGGTCAGCCGGGCAGGCACCTGCTCGCCCTGAAAAAACTCCCGGGGCGTCGGCTCGAAAGTAATGAGCATGGTGGGCACGCCCAGCTCCTGACCTTTCGCCACGAGGTGACTGATGAGCAACTGGTGGCCGTGGTGCACGCCGTCGAAATTGCCGATTGTGACCGCGCATCCACGATGCCGGTCCTTGAGGTTGTAAAAACCGCGAATGACTTCCATAAGGCGCAGTATATCCCGGCTAAACCGAATGGCGCAGGTGCCGCGGCCGCACACCGAGCACGAACAGCGTCAGCAGATAGAGGCCGCCAGCACCGGCCACCGTAGCAGCCAGCCAGATCACCCGCTGCCAGGTCTCCACGACCAGCCAGGCCTCCGCAGTCGGTACGAAGGTCAGAATGCAGGCTGCCATCACCAGCGCACCGGCCAGCGCCCTTAGCAGCGCGATTTTGCAGCGACGTCCCGGTTGGTAGAGGCCCCGCGCGAACAAACCGCGGGTGAGCAGATAGGCATTGATGCAGGAGGAAACCGCCGTGCCCATGGCCAGACCCACATGGCCGAACCAGCTGAATACGCTGAGATTGAATACGATGTTGGCACCGATCGCTACGAGACCGATGCGGAATGGCGTCGTCGTGTCTTCACGGGCGAAGTAGGCCGGCGCCAGGATCTTCACCATCACAAGAGGCAGCACCGCCGCCGCGAAAGCGCGCAATGACAGTGCCGCCATCTTCACATCGTAGGCGCTGAGCTCGCCGTGAAAGTAGATGGTGGCAATCAGCGCATCGGCCAGCAGGTAGAGCGCAGTACCCGCGGGAATACCGAGCATCAGCGCCAGCGACATGCCCCAATCGAGCGTGGCGGAGAACCCCGCGTGGTCCTCGTTGGCATCCAGGCGCGAGAGGTTGGGGAGCAGCACTGTGCCCAGGGCAACTGCCACCAGCCCGATGGGCAGCTCCAGCAGACGGTCTGAATAGTACAGCCAGGAAACGCTGCCTTCGATCAGCGTGGAAGCGAGCACGGTATCGATGAGCGTGTTGATCTGGCTCACCGATGAAGCCAGCACCGCAGGCACCAGCAGCCGCCCCACCTGCTTCGCCCCTTCGTGCTTGAGGTTCACTTCAGGGAGCACCAGCAGACCGATCCGATGCAGAGACGGAATCTGGAAAAGCCACTGCACCAGGCCCGCAACGAACACGCCCCAGGCCAGCACGAATACCGGCTGCTGCGAGTGCATCCAACCCAGAGACGCAGCAACCAGCAGCACGATATTCAGCAGCACCGGGGTGATGGCGGGCACTGCGTACTGATGATGCGCGTTCAGAATGGCGCCGAAGAAGGCCACCATCGACACAAAGGCAAGATAGGGAAAGGTGATGCGGAGCATGTCGGCCGTGAGGTCGAAGCGCTCGGTGCCATGGAAACCCGGTGCGAACACCAGGGTCACCCAGGGCGCGAAGATCACCCCGAGGATGACAACGATGGTGACCGCTGCTGCGAGATTGCCGCTCATCGCCGACACGAACCGATACAGCGGCGCGCCGCCCTGCTCCCGATAGCGCACCAGGACCGGCACAAAGGCCTGATTGAAGGCGCCTTCGGCAAACAGTCGACGGAAGAAGTTGGGGATGCGCAGCGCCACGAAGAACGCGTCAGCAATCGGTGTGGCGCCAAAAAAATGCGACAGCACCACGTCCCGCGCAAAGCCGGTAATGCGCGAAATCAGGGTCATGGAGGCAACCACAGTGCCTTGCGCGGCGACGTTCTGCGGTTCGCTGGTTGGCGCACTACTCAAGGGGGTGGAACGCATTGGAGAGTTGCGGCGTATTCTAACCGAAGCTGACCGCAATCCACGCCCTGACATGCGTATATCTGTGCCCCGGATCAGGGCTCATGAAAAAAAGTTGCAGAAAAATTGCGACCCTTTCTTCCGCCACTGCATCTGTATAAGTACTGGCGCAACAAAGCGTTGATCCTCTCAGAACACGAGGATTCTTCTGCAGGCAGATTCCTGCAGGGCGCATCGAAAATTTCGCACACCCGGGTCAGCGAATGCCGATGTTGGATCAACGCCTGCTGCGCGAGGATAGAGACGAGACAGAAACAACTAAAGACAGAAGGAAGGCCGCACAAACGCCGCCTCACGGAGCAAGCATGAAAAAACTAGCCATCCCCTCACTGGTTGCCGCCTGCATGATGAGCGCAACCGCATTCGCTGACCCGAACAGCTACAGCCTGGTCTACTCGAAGGCAGATTTCGCAGATCAGAACGGCGTGGCAGAACTGCACAGGAAAATCGTTCGAACTGCCCGGCAACACTGCCCCAACTACTTTACGACCCGCTCGCTGGCCGACGTGAACGCCTGCGTTCGCGAAGTTGTCGACGATCTGGTGCAGGTGATCGACAACGATTCCCTCACCGCTTATGCCCAGGGCGAAACCGCCCTGCGCATCGCTGGCGATCCGTCGCTCACCGACGACCGGTCCTAGCGCCTCCACACATCGCGGGGCTCGCTCCCCAACCGGGCCCCGCGGTGTGCTTTCCTGTTAAGTCCCCAGCCCGCGAATATGCTCGAGAAGCAACCGGTTGAACTCGGTGGGTTGCTCGAAGTACGGCGAGTGGCCTGAACCCACAACCACCTCACAGCGGGCATCCGGCAGCTCTGGCACGAAGGATTCGAGGAGCGCTGCTGGAAAAAGCGGATCCTCCGCCCCTGCGACGAACAGCACGCGACAGCGAAGCGCCTGAGCTTCATCGAAAGACACTCGGTATCTGCCAAGCGCTCCGAGATTGGCAAAGCTGAACTGCGTGTTGAAGCTGTTGATGGTCTGGTACAGACGCATTTTCAATGGATCTCTGGCCGTTTGACGCGACATGGTCGCCAGCACGCCGTCCGTCCCGCTGCCGGAACTCGACAGCAATCCGCGAACCGCCGGCGTCGGAGACTCATTCGGTAGCCCACCCGGGGTGGCGCTCATGGTCAGGCTGAGCACCCGCGAGGGCTGATCGAGCGCGGTGCGTAGAACCGTGTAGCCGCCGAGAGACTGCCCGACAAGATGCGCAGACCTAACACCGTCCGCGTCGAGAACCGCAAGCGCGTCCTCGGAGAACTGCGCCGGGTGACATGTGGCAGGGTCTGCCGGAGTGCGGGCAAATGTCCTTTGGTCGAGCGTAAGGCAGCGGAAGCCTTCCTTCGTAAAGAAGTCCACCTGTTGGTACCAGATGGCTGCGTTACCGCCAGCGCCATGCACGAAGAGAATGGCTTCTCCGTCCTGCGGACCTTCCGCCTCGTAGTAGACCCGGGTATCGCCGCTTTGTGCGTACGTCATGACGCCCTCCCCTGCAAATGTCTCAAACCCGCAAAAAGCATACACCACGGCGGCAAAAGCGGTTTTCGCCGTGTACCATCCGAATAAAAAAGGTCTGGGGGACACTTATGAAAGCAGAGCAACTCCGTTCGCGGCAGGATCTCGACCTGTTCAACAACCTGCTGAAGCACCCTGATGTGAAACGGGTGAACGAGCAGATCGCCAACCGTGAAGACAAGGGCAATCTGGGCGTGCGGCGCCACCTGCTGAGCACTTCCGTACGGCTGAGCCGCGTCATGGCCAGAACTCTGCACAAAACGGCCGATGAGTGCAGAGAGGCGCTCGGGGTAGAGATCCCCCTGGAGCTCTACGTATTCCCAAGCCCGTCGTTCAACGCGGCCTGTGTAAAGCCGGAAGACGGCCAGCTGTTCATCATGTTTTCGTCCTCGTTGCTGGAAGCGTTCAACGCTCAGGAAACCAAATTCGTCATGGGGCATGAGCTCGGCCATCACCTGTTCAACCATCACGACATTCCCATCGGC
>JAUIKX010000233.1 GCA_030430515.1 Gammaproteobacteria bacterium
CCGGCGCAACATGCAGATTCACCACGCTCAATCTGCCGGTGCCGAGCGCATGGAAGGTGGCCGCGCCCATGGCGATACTTTCCTGTAGCGCGACGTAGTAAGGCAGCTGCGGGAAATCTGCAAGCGTGTCCAGCAATGGGTTCTCGGTGGTGCCCGGATTACCGAAAATTGCGCTCGCGCCATTGGCGACGAGGCCTTCCATGAAAATCTGCCGGCCGCGTACTGTGCTCATGCTCGTGGTTGCTCCCTTGATGTGTGGTCAGTTTCGCATGCTGCGCAATGCGCCGCTATCGATCAACCGGGTGATCTGGCTCTCATCCAAACCGGCTTCCCGGGCGATCTCTACAGTGTGTTCGCCGAGCTTCGGCGCCGGCCGGCGGACGGAGGAGGGTGTGGCTTCGAATTCAGCGGCAGGGCGAGCCTGGCGGACGCGGCCATGACCCTCGAACTCGTAAATGGCGATGGTGTCATTTTCTCTGATCTGCGGGTGGTCGGGCAGATCCAGGCGGCTCAGCAGTGGGGCGCTGGGCACGCCGCGGTCATCGAGCCGGGCGAGAATCTCATCGCTGTTCCAGTTCTTCAGCGCCTCTGCCGTGATTTCCTTGCGTACCCCCGCGTTGCGGAAACGGGCTGTGGTGTCGGCGAATCGGGGATCATCCACCCATTCGGGTTTTTCCAGCGCTTCACACAATCCTCGCCACTCCGCGTCGGAAATGGCGCCGGCCGTAATGTAGCCATCGCGGGTTTCGTAGATGAGGTCCATGGTTCCCTGATAGCGTCGCACGTCGATCTCGTCGCCGACGAACGTCATGCCGCTCATACCTTCGGGCCAGAAAAAGCTGATCATCGCATCGAGCATGCTCAGGCGGATGTGCTGAGCCTCTCCTGTGCGCTCTCGGGCGAAGAGCGCGGCGGTGATGGCCTGCGCGGCGGTGAGGCTGGTGACCTTGTCGGCGATGATGATGCGGAACATCTTCGGCCGCCCGGTATCCCGATCAGCCTGAATGTCGGTTGCACCGGTCAGTGCCTGAATGACAGGGTCGTAAACGCGTTTGTGCGCGTAAGGCCCCTTTTCGCCGAAACCGCTGATGGAAACGTTGATGAGCCGGGGATTGAGGGCTCGCAGTGCTTTGTCATCGAAGCCCATGCGCTCGATGGCGCCGGGACGGAAGTTCTGCATGAACACGTCCGCGTCGCGCACGAGTTCCCGCAGAACCTCTTTGCCCGATTCAGCTTTGAGGTCTACGCAGATCGACCGTTTGCCGCGGTTGCAGGAGAAGAAACCCGCGGCAACATCGTTACGTTTGTTGCCGATGTTGCGCATCTCGTCGCCACGAGGTGATTCGACCTTGATGACCTCGGCCCCCTGATCCGCCAGAATGGTGGCGGCCATCGGCCCGGAAACCATGGTGGTCAGGTCGATGATCTTGATGCCTTCCAGTGCTCCCGACACGACGCGTTGCTCCCCTTTGACCGATAGGGGAAGACTACTGAATGTCGGAGATGCTTACATCTCGATCATGTCGCCGGATCCCTGCAGGCTGCTCACGACCTCCGCGTCACCCTGGTACGAAATATTGCCGCTTCCCTGAATCGTGCCGTTGAGGGTGGCCTCGGCAAGCGTGTCCACGTCACCGGATCCCTGGATGACGATGCTCGCGTGCGTTGCCTTGAGTGCGCCGGCGCTGATGTCTCCGGATCCCTGCACGGTGGCTTCAAGAGCTGTGGTGGCGCCGGACAGCCGTGTATCTCCGCTGCCGCGAACGACCACTATCGTGTTTTCCGCGTTGAGTTCGTCAATCTCGACGTCTCCCGAACCGTGCAGCCGCACCTCCAGCCTTTCGGCGCTGAGTTCCGCAATCGCCAGATCTCCGGAGCCGCTGAGTTCGATTGCGAGATGACTGAGCGCCAGGGGGCCGGCCGTAACATTGCCGCTACCGTGCATTTTCAGGTTCTCGAGATCAGCCGTTGTGACCCGTACATGTACCTCGCCTTGCTTCTGCCACCAGCTGAACCAGCTATCTTCCTCCTCTAACCACAGCCTGAGCTCTCCATCCGTCACTTCCGCGTTCAGTCGGTCGATATTGTCGCTGTCTGCGGTGATATGCACTTCATGGCTCCGACCCTGCTGGATGTCGACCTCGAAGCTGTCTGTCAGAAGGATTCTCGAAAACTGCGGCATGTGCTTGGTGGCCTCATCCGTCCAGGCGCACTGAGCGCCTGCAATGAGCAATGTAAAAATCAACGTGCGGTTCATTCAGGGCACCCCGGTCTATGTTCAACTATGAGTCGGGAAGTGGCGGTGATTAGTTTTACCTGTTCGGCCATTATCTCTAAAATGGGCAATAAGATTTACACAAAATTCCGGGGCCAGGCGAAACCATATGCCATTCAAGAAACTCTTCGGTCGCAAAAACGTCGACCGTCAGAAAGCAAAGCGTCGCACGGCCCAGCCCAGGCCGCCCGCGCGAACCTTCTATGCTGTGACCGTGCGTTACAGTGAATCACAGGCATGCGATGCGGTGAGAGCTCTGGGAGAGAAACCATTTCTCTCGTCTGAAGCGCCTAACCTGCCGTTGGATGATTGCGACCGGCCGCACCTCTGCCGTTGCCAGTACCGCCATCAGCCGGATCGCAGGTCATTGCTGCGGCGGGATACAGACCACGGACTGCCCGGCCGTTTCTATGAAGGTGCGGAACGTCGCTCTGGGCTCGGCAACAGACGGCGGGAGTCGATGAGATAAGCGATAACCGCCATTGAGGTTTACAGTGGAAAGCGGTAATTTCGGGCAAATTTTCCATCCAAAGAGTTAAGGAGAGGGCATGCCCAAGATCACGTACATCACCCACGACGGACAGGAACACGCGGTGGACGCTGCTGTTGGCGTTTCGGTGATGAGTGCCGCGTTGGACAACGGCGTTCCGGGTATCGATGCAGATTGTGGCGGAGAGTGTTCATGTGCAACCTGCCACGTCATGGTTGCTGAGGACTGGTGGGCGAAGACCGGTGGCCCGAACGACGCTGAGGAGGCGATGCTCGATCTCAACCCAGAGCGCGAAAGCACCTCCAGGCTATCCTGCCAGATGGAGGTCACAGACGAGCTCGACGGCCTCATTGTGCGGGTGCCCGAATTCCAATTCTGAGAAACGTAAGCGCCACCAAGTATCCAAACGGCGACCAGAGGAGTCAGGAAATGAGCGAAGCGATCAGCTGGACGGATAACCTGCAGCAGATGCCCCTCGGGGATATCGAACCGGCCCACCCTGAGATTTTCCAGCGGCACGGCTGGCAGGACGTCTTCGCTCGCCTTAGAGCCGAAGCGCCGGTGCACTATTGTGCTGATAGTGAGGTAGGGCCCTACTGGTCGGTGAGCTGCTTCCAGGACATCAAGTACGTCGATACGCATCCGGAAATCTTTTCTTCGGAAGGCAGCATCGTGCTGGCGGATCCTGAAGAAGACTTCCCGCTGCCGATGTTCATTGCCATGGACCCACCGAAGCACGACGTGCAGCGCAAGACCGTGAGCCCGGTGGTTGCTCCGATGAACCTGAAGAAGCTCGAGGGCACGATCCGCGAGCGGGTGTGTCGCATACTGGACGGCCTGCCGGTGGGTGAGCGCTTCAACTGGGTAGACAAGGTATCCATCGAGCTGACCGGCATGATGCTGGCCACGCTCTTTGATTTTCCTCAGGAAGACCGTCGCAAGCTGACCCGCTGGTCGGACGTCGCGACAGCCGACGAGAACTCCGGAATCGTCGAGTCCGAAGAGCAGCGGCGCGCTGAGCTCCTGGAGTGCCTCACCTATTTCAATGAGTTATGGCAGCAGCGCATCGGTCGTACGGATGGTAGCGACCTGATCTCCATGCTCGCGAATGGTGAGTCCACCAAAGATATGAGCCCGGAAGAGTATCTGGGGAATCTGGTGCTGCTGATTGTCGGCGGCAACGACACCACCCGCAATTCGATTTCGGGTGGGGTGCTAGCGCTGAATACTTATCCGGAAGAGTACGACAAGCTGCGCGCTAATCCCGGGCTCATCCCGCAGATGGTACCGGAAATCATCCGGTGGCAGACGCCACTCGCCTACATGCGTCGTACTGCGCTCATGGATACGGAGCTGCGTGGCCAGACAATCCGCAAAGGCGACAAGGTGGCCATGTGGTACGTGTCGGGGAATCGCGATGAGTCGGTGTTCGAAGACGGGGATCGTTTGATCATCGATCGGCCGAATGCGCGTCAGCATCTGTCCTTCGGCTATGGTATTCACCGTTGCATGGGCAATCGGCTGGGCGAGATGCAGCTCAGGGTTCTCTGGGAAGAGATCATGAAGCGCTTTCGTCATGTAGAAGTGGTCGGTGAGCCTGAGCGTGTCCGTTCACCGTTCGTCAAAGGCTATGCGGATCTGCCGGTTGTGGTTCACCCCAACTGAGGCTGTTTCGAGTAACCGTTCCAAATTCGGAATGGTGTTCGTGGTCAGTTGAAAACGTCGTCGGTTTGGTCGCGGACGAATAGCGGCTCGATGCCGAGGGCCTCTGTATCTGCCCGCATCTGCTCGTTGGAGGGTGCTTCTTTCGGCGCGTTCTCAGCAGCTTTCATAAGGGCGGGGAGCAGGGTCGCGTCACTGGTGCTGTTCAGAAACAGGCCGGGCCGGGAAAGTGTGTAAGCAACGGCGCGTTCGAGCATCTGCTCATCGCGGATCGGGCGGTACCAGCTGAACCGCTTCTCTTTGTCATCATCGCGCCAGCGCCGGGCGGCTACGGCTTTGATGGTTTGCATGGCGACATCGCGTTGCCGGCAGATTTCGTACAGCTGCTCGAAGTCGTCAGCGTAAGGGCCACCTTGATTCATTGTGAAGTTGTATGGGCAAAGCACTGAATCAAAAGGATATTCCTCCAGGCTTCTGATGTGGGCTGCGGCAACGTAGGTGCCGTGACCCGTAACACCGATGAAGCGTACCAACCCTTCTTCCTTCGCTCGAACCAACGCTTCCAGCGCGCCACCCTTGCCCATGGCAGTAGTCCAGTCGTCATCTTTGACCAGGTTGTGCATCTGGATCAGGTCGACCTGATCGACCTCGAGCCTTTCGAGCGAGCGGTTGAACTGGGACCAGGCTGCCTCCCGGGTGCGCTCACCGGTCTTGGTGGCGAGGAACACGTCTTTGCGGTGCTCTTTCAGCCATGGCGCCAGTCTCAGTTCAGATTCGCCGTACGATGCGGCCGTATCGATGTGGTTGAGGCCAGCAGCAAACACCATCTCAAGAGTGGCGATGGCTCGCTCAGGCTTCATGCCGCCGAGCGCTGCTGCGCCGAAAATAACCCGCGAACTCGAGTGGCCGGTTCTGCCGAAGGGGATTTTCTCGATCATGTGCGATGCCCGCTGGATGGTCGGCTTATCGTAGCAGGTTCTTTAAGGCAATCTGGCGCTGCAATGCACGATGAGCTGAGTGCGGTTCTGCACACCAAGCGCACGGTAGACCGCACTCAGGTGCGCTTTCACAGTGCCTTCCTTGAGATCAAGCGCATCGGCGATGGCTTTGTTGGTCAGACCCTGCAGCGTGAGCCGAACGACTTCCTCCTGGCGTTGCGAGAGCTGCTTGCCGGCCGATTCGTGTGAGGGTGCCTGAAACGCTGTCTTTCCGGCGGCGATGAGTTCAGCGGCATAGAGCACTTCCTCCGCCGTTGCGGTCTTCGCAACGGCTCCTCTGACAGTGCGCAGCCGATTCATCTGTGACTGTTCCGGCAGCGGTGCATTGCAGAAAACGAGCTGCGCCTTGCAGTCGAAATTGCCGGCGATCTGTTTGAGCACTTGGTCGCGTGAACCCTGTTTGAAGTCCAGTTCGTGCACGAACTGGACTTCAAACAGGGTTCACGCG
>JAUIKX010000234.1 GCA_030430515.1 Gammaproteobacteria bacterium
TGCCAGCCGCGGCCCTTCTGGCCGCCTGCTCAGCCGAGGTCTCCGTGCAGCAAGCCAACGGAGAAGCGTCGGCTGCGGATCCAGCGACCGAGTCTGCTCTCATCGAGTACACGACAAAGAACCCCTACTTCGGCGACCTCCACGTGCACACCCGCTACTCTTTCGACGCCTATCTCTTCGGTACTCGAACCGGTCCCGACGAATCCTACGCGTTCGCGAAAGGCGACCCGATCAAACACGCCAGCGGCATCGATCTCAAGCTGACGAGACCCCTGGATTTTCAAGCGGTAACAGACCACGGTACGTATCTCGGCATGCTGCCCGCGATGATGGATCTCGCCTCTTCTGTCGCCTCCCATCCGGCGTCCATCGCGCTCAGACAGTCATACTCCTCACAGAACGGCCGCGCTGCGTTCAACGACATTCTGCCGCGAATCGGCGGACTGGTCGAAGGCGACGACCTGCTGGACCTGAACATCGTACGCAACACCTGGAAGGAGATTGCTTCTGCGGCCGAACGCAACAACGCCCCAGGCGAGTTCACCACTTTCATCGCCTACGAATACACCGCAGGTGGCCCCGACTTCGAGAACCTGCACAGAAACGTCATATTCGAAGGTTCCGAATTCCCGGCCATGCCGTTCACCCGGCTCGACTCCACGAACCCGGAAGACCTGTGGGACTGGCTCGACGAGCAACGCAGCAACGGCGTCGAGGCTCTGGCCATACCGCACAACAGCAACGGCTCAAACGGTTGGATGTTCGAAACCACCAATCAGGCCGGCGAGCCGATCAATACCGAATATGCCCAGCAGCGCATGCGCAATGAGCCACTCGTCGAAGTCACCCAGGTCAAAGGCACATCTGACACCCATCCACTGCTGTCACCCAACGATGAGTGGGCCGACTTCGAGATCATGCCCTTACGCGTTGCCAGCAACCTCGAAAGCAAGGCGCAGGGCAGCTACGTACGCGAGGCCTACCGCAACGGGCTCGCTCTGGAAGCCGACATCGGCGAAAACCCATACAAATTCGGCCTCATCGGCTCGAGCGACACGCACAACTCCGCAGGTTCCTTCGAAGAGGACAACTACTGGAGCAAAACCGGCATGACCGACATCAAGCCGCAGCAACGCGGCTCGGTACCGCTCGAAGCGCCCAACGAAGACGGAAAGATGTACGCCAGGAGCGCGTCATCCTACTGGGGTGCATCCGGTCTCGCCGGCATTTGGGCCGAAGCAAATACGCGGGAGCACCTCTATGCCGGCATGCGCCGCAAAGAAACCTTCGCCACAAGTGGCCCACGCATTCCGGTGCGCTTCTTCGCCGGCTACGATCTGCCGGCCGACATGGCCGATAGAGCGGACGCCGTTTCCCAGGGCTATGCAAAGGGCGTCAGCATGGGTGCCGACCTGCTGGCAAACGAAGACCGTGCGCCCAGCTTCTTCGCCTGGGCCAGCCGCGACCCGGATACCGTGCCATTGCAACGACTGCAGATCATCAAAGGTTGGTATGAGGACGGCGACACCCACGAGATGGTCTACGACGTCGCCTGTGCAGGCGGGGTCGACGTCGATCCAGCCACACACCGCTGTCCCGACAACGGCGCGCGTGTAGATCTCAGCAACTGCGCGACTGCGGACACTACAGGCGCAGCAGAACTTACGACTCTATGGAAAGACCCGAACTTCGATCCAGGCCAGCGCGCGTTCTACTACGTGCGGGCGCTGGAAAACCCGAGCTGCCGATGGAGCACGTGGGATGCCATCAGGGCGGGCGTTGAGCCCAACCCAGGCATGCAGGCGACCATCCAGGAACGCGCATGGTCGTCACCAATCTGGTACGTCCCCACCCGCTGATTATTGCTATCAGGCATATCACTCTCAACAATCAGAATAAGCAGGGCTCAACTTCACATGAAAAAATATTATTTAGACCTGTAAACTATTGCCTTCCACATTAAGGCCCAACCGGCCGCCAACGGAGGAAGAAAGGCAATGGCAGAAGGAACCATGGAGCAGGATTACGGGTCTGATCCGCTGGCCGTCAGGGAATCCAACAAGTACCAGGAGGAGTACGTTCACTCGTTCGTGGACAAGTGGGACGAACTGATCGATTGGGACGGCCGCGCCGAGTCGGAAGGCGAATTTTTCATCGAAAAGCTCCGGGAAATCGGCGCGAAGAAGGTGCTGGATGTCGCTACGGGCACCGGCTTCCATTCCGTGCAGCTCATGCGAGCGGGCTTTGAGGTCACCAGCGTCGACGGCAGCGCCGAGATGCTGTCAAAAGCCTTCGACAATGCCCGGGAACGCGGCTACATGCTGCGCACGATCCAGGCCGACTGGCGCTGGCTCAATAAGAGCGTGCACGATCTTTACGATGCCGTGATCTGCCTCGGCAACTCATTCACCCATCTGCACGAAGAGCACGATCGGCGCAAAGCGCTGGCGGAGTACTACGCCACCCTGCGCCACGACGGCGTGCTGATTCTGGACCAGCGCAACTACGACGCGCTGCTGGACCACCAGGTGAAACCAACGCACAACTACTATTACTGCGGCGACAACGTGGTTGCCGAGCCCGAGCATATCGACGATACGCTGGCCCGTTTCCGCTACAGCTTCCAGGACGGCAGCGTGTTTCATCTCAATATGTTTCCGCTCAGGCAGCAGTACGTGCGCAGGCTCATGCATGAGGTCGGCTTTCAGCGGATCGAGACGTTTGGCGACTTCCAGGAGAGCTACCGGGAGTCCGAGCCGGATTTCTTCATTCACGTGGCTGAGAAGGCCTACCGTGAGCAGGTGTCGGAGACATGAGCGCGGGTTACTCGCGCGCCGAAGAGACCGCGCGCAGCTACTACAACAGCGACGATGCTGATGAATTCTACTTCAACGTCTGGGGCGGCGAGGACATCCACATCGGGCTCTACGAGTCTCCCGCCGAGGCCATCGCCACCGCCTCCAGGCGCACCGTCGAGCGAATGGCTGCAAAACTGACCGCGATCGACAGCAACAGCCAGATCATCGACGTGGGCGCAGGCTACGGAGGCTCAGCAAGATATCTGGCAGCCAGCCTAGGGTGTCAGGTCACGGCACTCAACCTGAGCGAGAAGGAAAACGAACGCGACCGACAGATGGTTGAAGCCGCGGGCCTTCAAGGGCGCGTCGCCGTTCTCGACGGCAGCTTCGAGCACATTCCATGCAGTGATCAAACCTTCGACGCGTGCTGGTCGCAGGACGCCATTCTGCACAGCGGCAACCGCAGCCAGGTTCTTGCGGAAGTGCACCGCGTGCTGAAACCAGGCGGTCAGTTCGTGTTTACAGATCCCATGCAGACCGATGACTGCCCACCAGATGTGCTGCAGCCCGTGCTGGAACGCATTCACCTGCCGAGCCTCGGCTCGCCGGACTTTTATCGCAGCACCGCCACAGCGCTGGGCTTCGTCGAGGAGTCGTGGGAGGACCTGTCAGCACACCTCATCACCCACTACCAGCGCGTTCATGACGAGCTTGCCTCCCGTCGAAGTGAACTCGTAAACCGCATCAGCGCGGAATACATCGACCGAATGCTTCAGGGGCTGACCAACTGGGTAAACGCGGGCCAGGCCGGGCACCTCGTCTGGGGCATTTTCAGCTTTCGAAAAGCCTAGCAGGCTGTTTTTCAACAGCCTGCTAAGCTTTGAAGCGATCTGCACCCGGCACGTAGGGTGAGCCCGAGAGTGGCTCACCCGGCTTTTCCTCACGGCTGAATATGGAGCGCAGATGCACTTCATCCGGGCCATCGGCAATGCGGAACGCCCGCGACCAGGCAAATGCCTCGCCGACCGGGCCGGTCTCATGACCGCCCATGGCGCCGAACAGCTGCACGGCGCGCTCGGCGATTCGATGGTAGGCCTGCGACACCCCCACTTTGAGCACGGCCAGATCCCGAAAGGCAGCCTGAGCGCCCTGCTCATCGACGAGCCACGCCGTGCGTTGCACCAGAAGCCGCATCTGCTCAACGTCGACACGTGACTGAGCGATCCAACCCTGCACGGTGTCCCGCTCGGAAAGCGACCGCCCGAAAGTCTGCCGCTCATGGGCACGCGCCATCATCAGCTCGATGAGCAGCTCACCCTGCCCCACCGCCCTCATGCAGTGATGAAGCCGCGCGGGAGCCAGGCGCGCCTGCGCCACCCGGAATCCATCACCCTCGCCGCCGATGCGATTCTCAACCGGCACCCGCACACCATCGAAACGCAGACTGTGAGCCGGGCCCATAGGCTCGGTGAACCCCAGATAACTGCTGCGCGGACCAACGCTCAACCCATCGGAATCTCTGGGCACCATGACCACACTATGCTGCTGCCCGCGCGGAGCATCCGGATCAGTGACACCCAGCAGCATGTAGAACCGGCACTTCGGATGCGCAGCACCGGATATGTACCACTTCTCTCCGTCGATCACGTAGGTGTCGCCATCGCGGCGTATGCGGGTTGCCACGCCTGTTGCATCGGAGGAGCCGTGCTCCGGCTCGGTCATGGCGAATGCAGAATGGCAATCGCCGTCGAGCAGTGGTTGCAGCCAGGCAGACTTCTGGTCGTCGTTACCCCAAGCCAGGAGCGCCGCCATGTTCGGCACGTCGGGCCACTGGCAGTTGAAGACCTGCGACCACCACAGCGACCGCCCCAGATACTCAGCGACGAGCGCGTAGTCGACGTTGCTGAGCGGCGCGCCTGCCACCGTGTCCCCAGCCCCGGCCAGAGCGAAGTTCCAGAGCCCGAGCGACCTGGCCCGAGCTCGCAGCTCAGCGACCTCGGCAAAATCCACCACACCATCCGCGCGGATGGCGCTCGAAATCTCCCGATTGATGGGCAGCAGGTGCTCTGAGGTAAAGCCCTGAACCAGCTCATGCACGTTGCTCGTCCGCTCCGAGTGCCTGAAATCCATGCCTGAATATCCTTAGACGATAAATCACATGATGCCGAAAGCGGCACGCCTTCAAAAGCAGCGCCCTTTCACCCTACAATTCGCACCCTTCAAGTGCACGGCGATACCATGTCAGACCATCACAAGCTCATCGTTCTCGGCTCCGGGCCTGCCGGTTACACAGCCGCCCTCTACGCAGCCCGGGCCAACCTGAAGCCGCTGCTCATTACCGGCGTGGAGGTCGGCGGCCAGCTCACCACCACGACCGAGGTAGAAAACTGGCCCGGCGGTCATGCCGAACTGCAGGGACCGGAGCTGATGATGCAGATGGCCGAGCACGTGGAGCGGTTCGACACGGTGATTCACAACGATCACATTCACACGACCGAGCTTTCGACCAATCCGGCCGAGACACCTCATAAGCTCATCGGCGACCAGGGCACCTATACCTGCGATGCACTGATCATCGCCACCGGCGCATCGGCAAAATATCTGGGCCTCGAATCCGAAGAAGCGTTCAAGGGACGCGGCGTCAGCGCCTGCGCCACGTGCGACGGCTTTTTCTACCGCAATCAGGAAGTGGCAGTGATCGGTGGTGGCAACACCGCCGCTGAAGAAGCGCTGTATCTATCGAACATCGCGAGTAAGGTTTATCTGGTGCACCGGCGTGACGAACTGCGCGCGGAGAAGATTCTTCAGGACCGGCTCTTTGCGAGGGAAAACGTCGAGCTCGTCTGGAACCACAACCTCGTGGAAGTGCTCGGCAACGAAATGGGTGTGACCGGCATGCGGATACAGAGTACCGAAGGTGACGACCGACAGGTCGATCTCTCCGGTGTCTTCATCGCAATTGGACACTCGCCAAACACGAGCATTTTCGAAGGCCAGGTCGATATGCAGGGCGGCTACATCCGCACCCGGAG
>JAUIKX010000235.1 GCA_030430515.1 Gammaproteobacteria bacterium
CGCTTCCAACTCTTGGGAAAGCTGTCTGGCTTTGATTTCCAGGGCACGGCTGCGTTCCTGTTCGGCCTTTAACTCCGTCTCAACCCGCTGGGCCTCATCGGACGGGGTTGTTGTCTGGGCCAGAACATGATGACCGGGAAGACCAATACCGATAAGGATCGCCAGGGCAAGCCCGACGGGGCGGAAAAGAGGCGGGGGTCGGCACCTATTCAGCTGCATGGCGGGCTGCGCGCTGCAGCAGGGTATGTCCAGTCATCGCCTTTGGCTGTGGCAGGCGCAACAAGTCCAATACGGTCGGGGCGACATCAGCCAACCTACCATTATTCAACCCGGACACTTCTTCCGCCGGGGCCCCGACCAGAATCAAGGGCACTTGGCTGAGCGTGTGGGACGTATGGGCGATGCCGGTATCGGGGTTCACCATCATATCCGCGTTTCCGTGGTCTGCGGTGATCAACATCCGCCCACCCTGTTTCAGAATTGCCGCCTCCAGGCGACCAAGGCATCGATCAACAGTTTCAACAGCTTGGACCGCAGCGTCAAAGACCCCGGTATGGCCAACCATATCCGTGTTGGCATAGTTCACGACAATCAGATCGTAGCGACCGCTTTCAATCGCTTCCACCAGATTGTCGGTCACTTCAGCAGCAGACATTTCGGGTTTCAGGTCATAAGTGGCAACATCGGGGGAGGGGATCAGGATTCGATCTTCGCCTTCAAATACCGTTTCACGCCCGCCATTCAAAAAGAATGTAACATGGGCATATTTTTCCGTTTCGGCGATGCGTAGCTGCCGCTTGCCGAGCGTCGAGATGTACTCGCCGAGCGTATTCTTCAGAACCGGTGTGTCAAAGGCGCAGGATGCCGGGATGTCCTCGGCGTAGCGGGTCAGCATGACGAAGTCCGCCAGCTTTACGGTGCTTCGGCGTTCGAAGTCCGTGAAATCCTGCTCGACGATGGCGCGGGTGATTTCCCTCGCCCTGTCCGCTCGGAAGTTCATGAAGAAAACCACGTCGCCGTTTTTCATGCTCACCGGCAGCGATCCTGCGGGGTGGACGGCGGTGGGCTGCACGAACTCGTCGTTTTCGTCCCGGGCGTAAGCCTGTTCCAACCCACTGACCGGGTCTTCAGCGTGGAACGGGGCTTCGCCGCGAACGATGAGGTTGTAGGCACGTTCCACCCGATCCCAGCGGTTGTCGCGGTCCATGGCGAAGTAGCGTCCGCACAGGCTGGCCACATGACCGTTGCCCAGCGACTCGAACAGATTCCGTGCTTTCTCGAGAGAGGCTTTGGCGCTGCGCGGCGGTGTGTCCCGCCCGTCCAGAAACGCGTGCAGATAGACGCGCTCGAGCCCGGCTTGTGCGGCCATGCGCATGGCCGCGAATATCTGCTCTTCGTGGCTGTGCACGCCGCCGGGTGACATGAGCCCCATCAGATGCAGCGCGCCACCGGTTTCTTTCAGGCGCTCGATGGCGCTGGTCAGCGCGGTGTTTTTCTGGAACTCACCCTGCTCTATGGCCCGGTTGATGCGCGTGAAGTCCTGGTAGACCACGCGGCCGGCACCCAGGTTCATGTGTCCGACCTCTGAGTTGCCCATCTGACCATCCGGCAGGCCGACATCATCACCGCTGCCCGAGATCAGCGTGTTGGGGCGTTCCTGCATCAGGCGGTCCCAGGTTGGGGTGTCAGCTTCGCTGATGGCGTTGGTCGGAGAGGGCGCCTGGTGTCCGAATCCGTCCAGTATGACCAGAAGGTTCACTTTTCGCATGACTACTGTTCCTGCGCGTTAGGGCGAATATGGAAAAAGGGGGCGCATTTTAGCAAACACCAACGCGGATATACGACGAACCCAGTCACCGAATATAATGCGCCCCCATTTTCAGGTCCTGGCTGTCTTCGTTATGGAGCAACTCTTCGAATTCATCGGAAATCACCCCCTGGAGGTCGGCGCTTTTGCGGTGCTGCTGGTTCTGTTCATCCGTAACGAGATGAACCGCGGGGGGGCAAGCGTTTCAGCCCAGCAGCTGGTGAACATGGTCAACAGCGAGAAGGCGGTGCTGCTCGATGTTCGCGACCGCAAGGAGTACGAGGCTGGACACATCGTCGATGCCATCAATATTCCCTACTCGTCGCTCGAAAGCCGGGTGGAAGAACTGAATAAGTTCAAAGAGCGTCCGATCGTCATCATCTGCAAGATGGGACAGCATGCGGGAGCGGCAGGTACCCTGCTGCGCAAGAAAGGCTACGAAAATATCAGCCGCCTCACCGGCGGTATCATGGAGTGGCGCAATCAGAGTCTGCCGGTAGTTAAATCATGAGCGAAGCAACAGAACAGAGCGGCCAGGTACGCCTGGAAAGAATCTATCTCAAAGACTCCTCTTTCGAGTCGCCGGGCACCCCAGAGGTGTTCACCGAGCAGTGGCAGCCTCAGGTGTCTGTCGACATCAACAGCAAAGCCAACCCGATGGAAGAATCGCGTTTCGAGGTGGTGCTGACATGTACGGTGCGCACCAAGCGGCCGAACGGGAAGACGGCTTTCATCGTCGAAGTGCAGCAGGCCGGGATCTTTCTCATCGAAGGGCTTGTGCCAGAGGTGCAGCAGAAAGTGCTCGGCACCATCTGTCCCTCGACGCTGTTTCCCTATCTGCGTGAGGCGATCGACAGCCTGGTTGTTAAAGGGGGGTTCCCGGCGTTGCACCTGGCGCCGGTGAACTTCGATGCGCTATATGCTCAGGCGCTCGCTCAGCGGGCACAGCAGGACAGCGACGAAACCACTCACTGAAAGCCCATCTGCCGCCAGGCTTCATAGATCGTCACCGCTACGGCGTTGGCGATGTTCAGGCTGCGGGAATGGCTGCGCATGGGAATGCGCAGGTGTTGCTGTGCCGGCAGGCTTTCGAGCACATCGTCGGGCAGGCCGCGGCTCTCCGGGCCGAACAGCAGCGTGTCTCCAGTCCGATATCCGACATCGGTGTGTAGCGTGTGACCTTTTGTCGTGAGGGCGAAGGCGCGATCCGGTGAATGCGTCTGCCAGTAGGCATCCAGATTCTCATGCAGCGTGACGCTGGCAAACTCATGGTAATCCAGCCCGGCCCGGCGAAGTCGCTTGTCCGACCACTCGAAGCCGAGTGGTCGGATCAGGTGCAGGCTGGCTCCCGTGTTTGCGCACAGCCGTATTATGTTGCCGGTATTCGGGGGGATCTCCGGCTCATACAGCACGACATTGAGCATGCGGTCAGCTATGCGTGCGGCGTAACCAGATACTTCTCGCCGGTCTTCATGGCGCTGTAGTCGAGCACCGCGTCCCTGGTCAGCATTTCTTCCAGCGAAACGGAACGTTTGTAGCTGCTTGCAAAGGTAGAGGTGAGTCCGTCCAGTACCCGCTGACGCATGCGGGTCATGACCTCGATGCCTGCATGCGCGAGGAATGGGGTGAGCAACCAACCGGACAGGGTCCAGCCAAAGCCGTAGGACGGTGTCAGAATGGTCGGGCCCATATCCAGCCTGCCGTAGATATACATCTTTTTCTGCTGGTTGGAACCATAGCGCGAGTATTCGCTCATCTTGCGCGTTGCCACCTGTTCCATGGCCTTGAAGCAACTGTCGACGGTTTTGCCGCCGCCGATTGGGTCGAAGCCCAGGTAGGCATCGGTGGCATCAATGGCCGCGCACAACTGATCGTGATAGTCGTCATCCGATGAGTTGACGACATGGGTTGCCCCCAGGCCTTTGAGCAGTTCCACCTGCTCGGCCTTGCGTACGATATTGACCAGCTGCAGATCATCTTCCTGGCAGATCTTTACCAGCATCTGGCCAAGGTTGGAGGCCGCCGCCAGATGAACGATGGCGCCCTGCTGCTCCATGCGTGCGGTTTCCGCGAAACCGAGCGCGGTCATTGGGTTAACGAATGCTGATGCACCATCTGCTGAAGAGATGTCGCCCAGCGGCAGACACATACCGGCATCGGCGTAGCAGTACTGGGAAAACGCATTGCCCGGCACGCAGGCGACGCGCTGGCCGATCAGCGCCTGTGCGGCATCGCCGTCGCCGGCAGCGATGACTGTACCTGCGCCCTCATTGCCCACCGGCAGCCGCTGTCCGTGGCGCCCTTTCTGTGCGCTGTAGAAGGGCTCGGGCATGGTTGCAACGAACTTCCCGTTGGAATATTCCGCGTTTTCGAGATCGGCAGCGCTCGTGAGGATTGCCAGGTCGGAAGGGTTGATGGGAGCGGCTTCCATTTGCACGAGTACCTGGTTGCCGGTGGGCGCGGCAAACTCGGTCTCCTCCACTGCGACGGTGAGCTTGCCGTCGGCGAGGGTGCTGAAAAGCTGTTTTCCGTTTGTTGTCATAGGGATCTCTACCTGCGTGTTATGGGTTGATCTGGTGGCAAACGAGTTGCGCAAGGCGGCAGGTATACGCGGGCGCGAGGGCATTAGCAAATGCTCAGACTGGCACGCGTCGTGTTGCAGCGCCTGCCGTAAGTCTTCGCATATCGCGGTATTCTTGCCAGCGATACCGGAGGCCTGGCGTACGTGCTCTCTTCGGCGATGAGCGTTGTGCGCGCGCGAACAACTTGGCGGTTGGTGAAGCCAGCTTTGCTGGCGACGCGCTCACTCCATGCTCAGCTCGCTCATCTTTCGCGTCAGCGTATTGCGCCCCCAGCCCAGCGCCTTTGCCGCGTCCTTCTTGCGTCCGCCGGTATGTCGCAGGGCCGCGAGAATGACTGTGCGTTCGAAGGCCGGCTGCGCGAGATCCAGCAGCGGGATCTCGGGCGTCGCCTCGAAATGCTGGTCGGCCCAGTGTGCAAGCGCACCTTCCCAGTCCGTGGTCTGTTCGGCGGCCGGGCTTGACGCCTCGGCTTCCCGAAGCTCCGCGGGAAAGTCATCAACCTGCACTTCCTGCCCCGGCGCCATCACCGTCAGCCAGCGGCAGGTGTTCTCCAGTTGCCGTACGTTGCCGGGCCACGGCAGTTGCAGCATCCGCTTTTCGGCGGCATCAGAAAGATGCTTTGGCTCCACGCCCAGCTCATTCGCGGCGCTGCGCAGGAAATGGTTGGCCAGAAGCGGAATGTCGGTGCGCCGCTCCGCCAGCGTCGGCACGTGCACGCGGATGACGTTCAGGCGATGAAACAGGTCTTCGCGGAAATCGCCTTTCTGAACCAGTGTTTCCAGGTCCTGGTGCGTGGCGGCGATGATTCGAACATTGACGCGCACGGGCTCATGCCCGCCGACGCGAAAGAACTCGCCTTCCGACAGTACGCGCAGCAGCCGGGTTTGCGCGGAGGCGGGCATGTCGCCGATCTCGTCCAGAAACAGAGTGCCGTTGTTGGCCTGTTCGAAGCGCCCCATGCGCTTGGCAACCGCGCCGCTGAAGGCGCCTTTCTCATGGCCGAACAGCTCGCTCTCGATGAGTTCGCTGGGGATGGCGGCCATGTTCAGCGCCACGAACGGCGCGCTCGCCCTGGGGCTGTGTTTATGCAGCGCGCGGGCCACGAGCTCCTTGCCGCTGCCGGAGGCGCCGTTCACAAGCACCGTCACATGTGAGGCGGCGAGTCGACCGATAGCGCGGAACACCTCCTGCATCGCGGGTGCCTGGCCGATGATCTCGGCGTTGGCCAGGCTGCTGTCCGGTGCTGAGTCGCTGGGCGGGGTTTCCGTGGCGTTGGTCTGCGCGAAGGTGATCGCTCTTTTTACGACCGATACGGCCTCGTCCACGTCGAAGGGCTTGGCAAGATACTCGAAGGCACCCTTCTGAAAGCTTTGAACGGCGCTGTCCAGATCCGAGTGTGCCGT
>JAUIKX010000236.1 GCA_030430515.1 Gammaproteobacteria bacterium
CTCGACCTCGCCGGCCAGTGCATCGATCTCAGAGCGGTCGAGAAACGTAAAGTACCGAAGGAAACTGACCACATCAGCATCCGCGGTGTTCAACCAGAACTGGTAGAAGGCATAGGGTGAGGTTTTGCCCGCGCTGAGCCACACGGCACCGCCGGCCGTCTTGCCGAACTTCGTACCGTCGGCTTTGGTCACCAGCGGCAGCGTAATGCCGTGCACCTGCCGCGACAGATGGCGCCGAACCAGATCGATTCCTGAGACGATATTGCCCCATTGATCGCTGCCACCGACCTGCAAAGTGCAGTCGTGGCGGCGCGCCAACTCGAGAAAATCCATAGCCTGCAGGAGCATGTAGCTGAATTCGGTGTAGGAGATCCCCTGACCTTCGCGTTCAAGCCGGGAGCGCACAGAGTCCCTCTGAATCATGGCGTTGACGGAGAAGTGCTTACCGATGTCGCGCAGATAGGTAATGACATCGAGCTCCGCCGTCCAGTCCAGGTTGTTTACGGCGATGGCCGCGTTGTGGCCCTCGAACGATAGGAACGGCGCCAATTGATCTCGGATTTTCTCCACCCAACCAGCCACTACCTCTGGACTGTTCAGGTTTCGTTCGTCATCGCGAAAGGACGGATCACCAATGAGACCCGTCGCGCCACCTACCAGGGCGATTGGCCGCAGGCCGAACTGCTGCGCACGTCGAAGTACCAGAAGCGGTACCAGGTGGCCGATATGCAGGCTGTCCGCCGTCGGATCGAATCCGACATAAAGGGTGCGGCCGGGTTCTGCCAGATGTGCCTCCAGGGCTTCCCGGTCGGAAGATTGAGTGATGAGCCCGCGCCAGTCGAGCTCGTCGAGCAGTCCGCTCATGGGCTGGCCACCTTCAGGTCAAACGGCGCGGAAAGATAGCAGGCGCCCAGCGCCGATACCACGTCGGCCATAAAAATCTCCCTGAGGGGCTTTTCAGCGATTTCCGAATTACTATACTAGGCCGCTGTTGAGAACCGGTTCAAAGAAGCCGCGTAAACCGCGGTTTATAAAAGAGAAATTCTTGATGCGCCATTTCGCACGATCCATCACAAATCGGGCACAGGGAAGGCCGAACACGTGACCAAAGGTTTTCCGAGATCTCACCTCTACATCGTCGCCGCGCTGAGCCTCGGGCTCTGCTCGATCGTCATCGCCAATTTGGATAGCGCAGCACCGATACCGGAGCCTGTCAGCATGCCCTACGTAGAGGCCGTGCCAGCTCCGGAACCACAGGATGCGGTGCTTGCTGCCGCCCTTCCTGCGCCACCGGAACCAAGCCTGTCGGACACCGCAGTCAGCAAAACAACTCGCACGGAAGAACATACGATTCAGCCCGGCGATCGTCTGGACGCAATCTTCAAGAGCAAAGGCGTCAGCACACGAGAGCTCTTCAAGGTCACCAGCGCCGAGCCACACGGCAAACGCCTGCACCAGATCTACCCCGGTCACCGCGTGCAGTTCGGTTTCGATGCCGAGGGCGTGCTGCAGGAATTCACCTATACGCCGGGCCCCCTGCAGACGCTGCAATTCAGCCGTGTAGGCGACACGTTCCAAAGCACCGAACTGCTGCGGGAGCCAGAAACGGAACTCAAATTCGGCAGCTCCGTCATCGAGCACAGCCTGTTTGTTGCCAGCCAGCGCGCCGGATTCAGCGATGCGCTGACCATGGAACTCGCCCACATCTTTCAGTGGGACATCGACTTCGTTCTCGACATCCGCCAGGGCGACAGCTTCTCCGTTCTGTTTCAGGAGGAGTACCTCGACGGCGAGCGCATAGGTCATGGTGACATCCTGGCCGCTGAATTCGTCAATCAGGGCGAGACGTACAAAGCGGTACTGTATGAGGATGCCCAGGGACGTCGCAGCTACTACGACCCATCGGGACGAAACATGCGCAAAGCGTTTCTGCGTGCGCCCGTGGAGTTCTCACGCATCAGTTCCAATTTCAATCTCCGCCGCGTGCATCCGTTATTCAAAAAACGCATGCCGCACCGGGGAATCGATTACGCCGCAACTGCCGGCACGCCCATTCTCGCCGCCGGCGATGGCCGCGTGCACAAGGCCAGCAGAACGCAACCGAATGGCAACTACGTGATCATCAATCACGGCGAGCAGTTCCAGACGAAGTATCTCCATCTGTCGCGTTTCGCCAAAGGCATACGAGCTGGCAGCAAGGTCACCCAAGGTCAGGTCATAGGCTACGTAGGCGCAACCGGCTGGGCAACGGCGCCGCACCTGCACTACGAGTTTCTCGTCAACGGCGTACACCAGAATCCCCGCACCGTGCGCCTGCCCGATGCACAACCCATCGCCGATTCGGAGCGCGAGCGCTTTCTGACGCATGCCAAGCCGATCTTCGCCCAGCTTGAGGAGCACCAGCAGACACCGCAGATCGCCGCCGCGCGATGACGCTTTCGGGCCGCTTCGTCGGCGCCATCACGGGCACCAGCATGGATGGGCTGGATCTTGCCCTGCTGGACATTCAACAGGGCAGCATCCGCATCCTCGCAGCGCACACGGAACCACTGCCGTCGGCACTACGCGACTTGCTGGCAGGCCTTGCGCACTCAGAGTTAGACAACGAGATAGACGCGCTCGGACAGGCGGACACCCAACTTGGGGATTTCGTCGGTGATTGCGTCGTGAACTTCCTGGCACAGCAAGCGACCGCTGCAGGGGACATCGTCGCTATCGGCAGCCACGGGCAGACCGTACGGCACCGCCCGGCCGGTCCGGCACCGTTCACCCTGCAGATTGGCGATCCGAACCGTATCTCGGAGCGCACCGGCATCACCACGGTGGCGGACTTCCGCAGGCGGGACATGGCCGCCGGCGGCCAGGGCGCACCGCTCGTGCCACCATTTCACCAGGCGCTGTTTGGCTCCACCACAGAGACCCGCACGATCGTCAACATCGGCGGCATCTCCAACATCACGGTGCTGGCGCCCAACCAGCCACCACGCGGCCACGACACCGGGCCCGGCAACGCGCTGCTGGACGCCTGGTGCGCGCTGCATACGGGCGAGCCCTACGATGCCGACGGGCTGTGGGCGGGCTCAGGCGCAATCAGTGAGCGCTTGCTGCAACGGCTGCTGGCAGACCCATATCTGTCGTTGGCGCCACCTAAAAGCACGGGCAAAGAACACTACAACCTTGCCTGGTTGCAAGAGCTGCTGGCTGGCATGAACCTCGCGGCCGCGGATGTGCAGGCGACCCTAACAGCGTTCACAGCGCAGTCCATCGCCCGGGACATCCCCGCTGACACCGCATCCATATTCGTGTGTGGGGGCGGCCGCCGGAACAGCGCGCTGATGCGTGAGCTGGCCGTGCGCCTGACAATGCCCGTGGCCCCCACAGAAACGCTCAGCATAGATGGCGACGCTATCGAAGCGGCAGCCTTCGCATGGCTCGCCTACCTGCGACTCAACGGGCTACCAGGCAATGCGCCAACGGTGACCGGTGCCACAGGCGAGCGGGTATTGGGAGCGGTGTATCCCCCTTGAGGCCAGCGCGACGCGCACTCAGCCGCAGTCAGGAGATGCCGAAGGAGGGATAGCGCCTACCTAAATGGCGAAGGAGTTTCCGCACCCGCAGGTGCTGGACGCGTTCGGGTTCTCCACGACGAAGCGCGCGCCGTGCAAATCTTCCCGATAATTGATTTCCGCGCCGAGAAGGTACTGATAGCTGAGACTGTCGACCACCATACGCACACCGGCGTTCTCTACCACCGCATCGTCGTCTGCGATCTCGTCGTCGAACGTGAACCCGTAGGAGAAGCCACTGCAGCCTCCACCCGTTACGAACACACGCAGATTCAGGCGCTCATCGCCCTCTTCGGCGACCAGCACCGCCACTTTGGCTGCTGCGGCAGCAGAGAAGCGAATGTCAACGGAGTTCGTCATAGCGCGATTCTAACATGATCCCTGGGTTCAGCTGGGATTGTCCTTCTTGCGCTCGGGCAGCGGATGCACGTTGTCTTCTCCGACGAGGTCTTCCGCATGTACCAGTTGGCCTTCCACTCGGGCACCCAGCTGCATCTCAATCAGCCGGTAATAGACATTTCCATGAATGGCCGCCTTGTCCGCGAGTTCCACCCGCTCTTTGCCGAATATGTCGCCGTCCACGCGACCATTGATCGTCACGCTGGGCACCCGGATCTCGCCCCGTACCGAGCCGCCCTCGCTGACCAGCACTGACGCGCCTTCCTCATCGGCAATCAGATTGCCTTCAACGTGGCCGTAAACAAACAGCTGATTCCTGAAATGTACATCGCCAACGACCTGCGTTTCCGCAGCGATGAGCGTTATACCCTGGTCTGTCTTTTTCCTGCGCATCAGCTTGCCTCGATGAGCCAATCGAAGGTGCGCTGCAGGTTCGCTTCCCGGCTGCCCTGTCGCGTCACCGTCACCACCACCCGGAGCGGTTCGAACCCCTCCGGGAACTGCATGGTTCCACTGAAATCCTGAAAATAGCGGAACCGGTACTTCAAAGGATAGTCTGCATTCGGCTCAATTTCCGTGAGAGGAAGCACTACCTGCTCGCCAGCCCGCTCGCCAACCACATCCACAGTCACCGAGCCTTGCACCACGGCACGCCGCGCCTCCACCTGAGTCAGGAGCAGCTCATAGCGATAGGCACCAGCGCCGTCCAGAGCGAGCAACGCAAGCTCTGCGATCTGCAAGCCCCGCTCCAGGCTCGAGGGCGCCATCAGGCTCCGATAAAACGTCACCTCTTCGTTCAGGTGTGCCTGCGCATCGTGCATCTGCTCAAGCGACGTGCGCAGCTCATCAGCGGTAGCGCGATCCACCCGTGCGGCCACCTCTGCGTCGACCAGAGCCTTTTTCAGACGCTTGATCTCCCGCTGCTGCTCGCCAAGGCGCGCGCTCAGTTCAAGCGTATCGCCCGAGACCAAGCCGTAGCGGTACAGGCCATATCGGTACGCACCAAAGAGCATACTGATGCCGACCATCACCAAACAAACGATGACCAGCAACCGCGTGCCGCGCCGGTGCACCCGCACGACACGTACTTCCCTCTGGCTCGGCAACCCTTGCTCCGCAACACCTACAGCGTCTGCGTATACTACCGCGCTTGCGGGGCTGGCGTGCGGGGATCCGGGTGAGCGTGAGAGATCGATTGAACATCGAGTTCTTCCGGCGCCAGCTGGCCCACGTCGATGCGCTGCCGCAACTGGTGGTCATCGCTATCGGCGTCGGGCTATTCACCGGAGCGGTCATCATCGGCTTCCGCCTGAGCGTCGACAGCCTGCTCAACCAACTTCTCGACGGCCACCCCGAGCGATTCGAGGCGCTCAGCTTCACAGCCCGCGCAATGCTGGTGCTCACCGGCGCTGGCCTGATCGGCCTGCTGCTGCAATGGTTTACCCCGTCCGAACGCCGCGTAGGGGTGGTGCACGTGATGGAGCGGCTGAGCCTGCACCAGGGCTACCTGCCTCTGAAGAACGCGGTGCTGCAGTTCGTGGGTGGCATCATCGGCCTGGTAAGCGGCCAATCCGGCGGCCGGGAGGGCCCGGCCATTCATCTGGGCGCCGCCAGCGCGAGCGCCTTCGGGCAGTGGTTCAAGCTGCCGAATAACAGCATGAGAACACTGATTGCCTGCGGCACGGCCGCGGCCATCGCCAGCTCTTTCAATACACCGATTGCGGGTGTCATCTTCGCCATGGAAGTGGTGATGATGGAATACTCGATCGCCAGCTTTCTACCGGTCATCGTTTCCGCCGTCTGCTCGACGTTC
>JAUIKX010000237.1 GCA_030430515.1 Gammaproteobacteria bacterium
TCGAGCCGTAGCAGGCTGGCAGGTAGACATGTTGGGTCCCTACAGCGGCCAGCGACATTCCGCCCATGACGAATACCAGAAAGAGCTGCAGTTCCTGATGTTCGGGCGGAAACAGCACGATACCGGCGGTTGCCCAGCAGGCACCGACCACCCAGGCGCTGATCGTGAACGTCCGCAGACTCTGACTGACGCCTCCAGCGTTCAGATGCCTGAGCCTTCCGGGACGCCAGAAGCTCGCGTACAGAGCCTGGAATACGAGTACCAGACTGAGCGCTGCAGCCCAGATTTTCGGAGCGGTCGGACCGACGGCTGGCGACTGGGTCCAGACGAGTAGCCAGATCACGAAAAAATGCCCGAACGTTGCCACGGACCATCTGGCACCATCGAGCAGCAATTCCAGACTGCGGCGCTGGAGGTAGTCTTCGATGGCGACTGACTCTGGGCTCACGGGAACCCGGAGAGTTGCCACCCGTGGCGCTCGGCCATGAGTCGGGCTGTTTCAGGGTCGAGCTGCGCGATTGCCGCGAGGTGGGGTTCGAACAGCGCCAGTTTCTGTGCTTCTGCAGCGATTTGAGGCAGATCCTGAGTACTTCCTGGGCATTTGTGCATCGCCAGCCTTCCCAGAAGCTGCGTAGGCTGATGCTGCATCTCGGCGAGTTGTTGCTTTAACGTCTCGCACGCGCTGAGATCTCCAGCGTGCACCCTGAACGCCAGAGCGTGCGCAAGATAGTAGTTGGCACCACTTTCGCTGAATATACGCTCAGCATCCGCGAGCAGCAGCATTGCTTCTTCGTTGTTGCCCCGACCCGCTTCAAGCCTGGAGAGAAGAATCAGCGTATCTCCAGCATCCAGTACCAGTTCTTTTTCCTTGTAGGCAGCCACCAGATCCCGAAGTTGGTTACTGGTTTCAGCAGTACCCGTGAACAGATCGATTTTTGCCAGCTCGTAGCGGGTATGTAGCGCAAGCTCCCCTTCAGGATGGATCTGCGCGTTGACGAACGCACGCTCGAACAGGGCGCGAGCATCTTCGAAGCGGCCTTGAGCAGAGGCTATGCGACCCTGGTGGTACGGCCACCAGGCGATGCCGATCTGATCGCCATGTGTTTCGAACATTGCAAGCGCGTCGCTAAAACGTTGCTCTGCCTCACGAAGCCGTCCGAGCTTGAATAGAGATATGCCCATGTTCTCCAGCATGATGGCAGCACCGGCATGAACCTCCCGTCGCCGGTAGCTTTGCAGCACCTTTTCTTTCAGCGCGTATCCTGCCTGCAGATCGCCTCTGAGGTCATAAACAATGGCGAGTGCCTGGCGGGCTGAATCGATCTCTGCATCGTTGCCGACTCTCATGGAGATTTCCAAAGCCTGGTTGTACCCCTCTTCGGCCTGGTCGAGACGGCCGGCTGCGCGGGCCCGATCTGCTCTCTCGCGCCAAACCTGGCTGGTTCCAAAGGGGTCGTCGAGCGATCGCATGATTTGGTACGCGTGCGTCAGGTACTCATCTGCCTGCTCGCTACCAAGGTCGGCAGCAGTAATGAGGGCTCTTGCAAGCACGCCGTCGCGACTCCTGGCGCGCGCGTAGGCAATGGCCTTTTCCGCGGCGGACAGGCCTTTCTGCCAATCGCCGGCCCGGCGCCAGATCTGAGCTTCGGTAAGCTCGATCATTGCATCTGAAGAAAAGCGTGCTTGGGCCCGGAGGGCGGCAAGCGTGGCGAGCGCTGCATCCATACGGCTGTTTTTGGACTGCGCCAGGGCCAGACCGAGCCCGTAAGACAATTCGGAAGGGTAGAAGGCATGGAGTGCGGCGAAGAGCTTTTCTGCTTCTGGCCAGTCGTGATTCAGCAGGTGCAGCCTTGCTTCGATGCTCAGCTGTTTTTCGCGGGAAAGGGGCTGACGGTTCTCAAAGGCGGTCGCGATGTGTTGGGTTGCCTGTTTTCCATAGCCGAGGAAATCGTATGCCTCTGCCAGGGCGGAGTTCAGCATCGGGTGGTTCGGCTGTTCTTCCAGAGCCTGACTGATGAGTTCTACAGCATTTCTACCTTCGCCGCGCAGAAGCGAGGCAAGTCCGCGTGCATAGAGTGCTGCCACCTGCTGCGCCTGGGGTATTTCGGCAAGGGCGCTCGATCGTTCAGCGCTCGAGAAGGGGTCGATGTGAAGCCAGTCGAATATCTGTAGAGCGATTCTTGCTGCCATGTCCGAAAGTGCGTCGGGTTTTCCTTGCAGCACCGCGCGCTCTTCGATCGTTTCGGTCGTGAGCTCAATGACAGCGATCAGCTGCTCATTGTTGCCGTCATGACGCAGCGTGACGGCGATCAGGTTCTCTGTTTCCGCAGACACCGGAGCGTGCGAGAAAGAAGCGACTGCAGAGACGACTCCGCTTGCCAGGCGTGGTTCCTGACGCACCAGCCGAATCCGGTTGCCCGCCTGAATGTAGGCTGCGAACGCCTGTTCGAAGCCAGTACCGACCCAGTTCGAAGAGGCGGTGAGCTTCGAGTCGATCTGCAGGCGGGCGATGAGCGGGCCTTCCCGTTCGGAGAGTATGGCGTACCATGCAAACACGCCGAATACTGCGGCAACCAGGCCGATGATGGAGATGTCGCGGCGCCATGTGTCCTGCTCATGCTCCTCGGTGAGCGTCGAGCGGAGCGCGTCGATGGTTTCGGAGATGTCGCGCGTATTAGCGGCGCGCCTTTCCTGACTGCCCGGGTCTTCCATCCGGTGAGTATATGTTGAACTACTGTCCTTGGGTGTTCATGCCTTTCAGCCTCTGCAGCACTTTGCCGATGTCCGGGCCGTCGGCGATCGTCATCGGCCAGGCTTCAGGGTCGTACAGCGACTCATCGCCTGAAATGCCTTTTTCGAGCAGCGTGATGCGCTGCCATTGTCCCATGACTTCCTGCTCGGCCATGATGCCGTCGTCTGTCAGGCAAACCGAACCGGTCGCTGCCGATCGATTGACCTCGCAGTCGACATCGCCGACTTTCTTGAACTCGCCGGTTGGGTCGTACTGCATCGCATTCATGAACCGCTGTTGGATGTCTTCTGGCGTGACGCTTTGCATCTGCTCGACAAGTTGTTCGTAGATCGGGTTTTTCGTGCGCGTCGCCTTTGTTCCATCGTTGGTAAATACCCAGGCACCACGATAGATGATGTGGCGCTGATCTTTCTTTTTGAACGGCCCGAAGCCCATTGTGGTATCCCATATCTCGAAACGCTCATGACCGTGTTGCCGTTGACAGGTTGTAAATTCGCCCTTGTTGATACCGCCGACCTGGTAGGTTGCGCAGTAGGACTCCACTGGATGTAGAGCGGGCTGTTCGGCAGTAGCGACAGTGGCAATCAGCGCGGCAGTTAGGGTGATGAAGTGGCGCATTGAAATCGTCTCCTGATTGGCGTTTGTCAGGAGTCTGCGGTTAGACGAATGCGTGAGAAATAGAACGGGTGTAGTAGCACATTCGTGCTAGTGGCCTGGGTCGAGCGGGCTGGTAGATTGGGGCGAACGCGCCAGGAGGTATCTCATGAAGCAATTGTTCGCAGCCGGATTTCTAATGTTCGTTGGGTTGGCGCATGCCGGTGCTCCTCAAGATGCAGACCATTACCTGGTGCTGAATGATGATGGTTACTATCTGCCTGTGGCGTGGAAGCGCGCTATCGGCGTCTACCTGGTTTTCTCTGTGCATGACCCGCACAGTCTTCCTGTTAATCCTTTCGATCCGACGATAGGCAATTCGATTGAGGATGGTCTTCAGGTTACTTCCGAGGCGGTCGCAAGTCCGTTTGATGAGCCGCAAGACGGCCTGCGGCGGCTGGGCGCGCCGACCAGTGCCTACAGCATCTGGTTGCGGGATGGGGAGGCTGTATACGATGAGTCGTACGACGTGGTCGATACCTGGGCGCAGTCTGAAGGCGATGCCGTGTTCGTAATTCGGCAACGCACGGAAGTGGCTTCAGAGATGACGCTCGATGATGAGCACGGACGTTTGGCGCTGGGTCTTGTGAACGCTCTCGTGGCCCCAGATACATCGGGGGAGTGACATGAGTAGACGTTTGCTGGCTGTCGCTTGGGCGTTTGTCGTGTCTGGCCTGTCGGTACCGGCGTTAGCGCAAGATCCGCCGCTCCTGATCATCTACGACTCGTCCAATTCCATGTGGGGCGAGCTTACTGACGGCTCGAGGAAGTACGAGGCAGGTCGTCGAGCGCTGAAGCGCGCCTTGCAGAATATGCCCCAGGACCGGCCGGTGGCCCTCATGGCTTATGGGCATCGGGATGCGTCCAGCTGCACCGATACGGAGTTGCTTCGGCCTTTTGCCGCAGCTGGGGAGGAGCATTCGTCAACGATTCAGGCGGTTGAGAACATCCGGCCCACCGGCAAAACGCCTATCTCTCACAGCCTGCGTGAAAGCCTGAAAATCTTGCCTGGAAGTCGTGGAGAGATTCTGCTCATCAGCGATGGTCTGGAAACGTGTGACCTGGATCCTTGTGAGTTGGTGGAGAACTGGCAGGAGAAAGAGGTGAATGTTCGAATTCACGTCGTTGGCGTGGGTTTGAACGATGTAGAGCGCTTGGCCATGAGTTGTGTTGCTGCGACCAGTGATGGCACGTATATCGACGCTAACAGTGACGAGGATTTCACCGCGGCGGTCGCTCGAGTGAGCGAGCGCCCAACTCAACTGGCCGATGCCGACGAACAAGGTAGCTATGTGCTCCTTATCCATGCGGTAGATGAACTGGGACAGCGTTTTGTCGCGGCTGGCACGCTCCGTTCGCAGAAGCAGGAGGGCACGACCATTGATGTGCGCACACACGGGCGAAATGTGTTGAGCGCTCCGGGAGACTACTCGTTGACGATGGGCGTTCTGCTCCAGGATGGCATTATCTACCAGCCGCAGTCCGTGGATGTATCGGTCTCTGAGCCCGGGGAGACGAAAGTCACCGTCGTGGTGCCGAGACCCGCCAGCGTCAGTGCGGCGTTCGAAAAGGCCGGTGAGCGTCACCGCGGTGCTCTGATAACGGCATTTCTCAACGGTGCTGAAGTTTTCAAGCTGCGACCCGGTGATCGAGCATTAGCCCGACCGGGTGCCTATACCTTCCGCGCCACACCCGAAGCGGATAGTCAGCTCGCGCTGCAGGCGCAACTCATCGAGGGTGAACACACCGATCTTCTCTTTGAGATGGCAAAGACGGTGAATGTAAGAGTGCAGATAGCACTTCCCGGAGGTGAAAAGATCCAACGGGTGGTGGAGCTCTGGCAGGAAGGCGAGCAGAAGTACCGTTTTCATGGTGGCCACGGCGCCATGGTTCTTCCTGGTGAGTACGAATTGCGTTCTGATGATCCGATCACGCCGATTCACAGTTACGAGTTGAGCGTAGAGCCTGAGGACCAGACCTACGACATTCCTGTGGCGTCGGGCTACGTCGTATTGGAATACGCAGGCGATGCCCTCGATTTTACCGGCAATGCCGACCGCGGGTTCCTCAAATCGTTCGTGTCTGGCAAGCAGGTGTACATGGTGCCCGGGCAACCGGTGGCGGCTGCTCCAGGACGCTACCAGGTTGTTCCGCACAAGTCGGCGGGGTACTTTGACCCGCAAACGGTTGATGTACTTGCGGGCGAAACGATCACTGCGGTCGTTGAAGCGAAAGCGACTGGCGCGCTGATTGCCACTTATCGAGAAGGTGATCCGTGGAGAGTGTCGCCGGACCGGGCTTTCGTGTCCTCTCCGGACGGCCTCGAGATACGCCGATCATTTCTCAGGCCGGGCGTAGCGGTTCGCCTGCT
>JAUIKX010000238.1 GCA_030430515.1 Gammaproteobacteria bacterium
GGCACATTCCAGATTGCTTGATGACGAGCAGAAAGCCGAGCAGCTCACCAACGCACTATCACGCCTCAAAGCAGAGCAGCGAGCGCTTCCGTCCAGACGTGACGACGAAATCGCGGTGCTCGACAATCATCTGGCCAGACTGCGCCAGGAAATACTCAACCTCTCGCAGCGCCGCATGCAGTTCACGATGGGACGAACTGAAGAGGTCTCGGCACCGGTTACCGGTCGCCTCACCGCCCTTCACCCGAGAGTGGGTGATCGAATCGTCGCAGGATCGGTGCAGGCGGCCATCGTACCTTCCGGCAGCGGCCTGCGCGCGGAGCTCTACCTGCCTTCCAATGCGCTTGGCTATGCCAGAAGGAAGCAGTCGGTTCGCATCAGCGCCGAGCCTTTCCCCCATGAAAAATTCGGTCTCATCGAAGGGCGTCTGGAGTCTGTCGGCACAGTGCTTCAGGACGCCAGAGAGTTGCCGCTCACGCTGCCGGCAATAACGGGCAGCCACGTGTTCCGCTCGATCGCTTCTCTGAAAAGCCAGGCATTCACCATCGCCGGCCAACACTACGATCTGCAACCCGATATGCGCATCAGCGCAGACATACAGCTTGAACAGCGCAAAGCGTGGGAATGGCTATTGGAACCACTACTGCAGGCCTGGCGCCGATGATTCACGGCATAAGTACGCTCAAGCGCCAAATGCCGGTCATCCTTCAATCCGAAGCCGCCGAGTGTGGCCTCGCTTCGATCTGCATGATCGCCAGCTACCACGGTTATGAGCTCGACCTGATCAGAGCACGGCAGAATTTCAGCCTCTCCTTGAAAGGCTGCACCGCTGCAGATCTTGCACAGATCGCAAGCAGTATCGGTTTGCAGGCCCGCACCTACGCGCTCGAGGTCGACGAACTGCACCGGCTGCAAACCCCTGCCCTGCTTCACTGGGACATGAACCATTTCGTCGTGCTGAAGCGCAGATGCCGACGGGGCTACCTTATTCATGACCCTTCCAGAGGGAAGCGCATCATCAGCGATGCTGAGTTTGCTGATCATTTCACCGGCATTGCCATGGAGTTCAGCAGGTCGCCCGACTTCAAAGCAAGACGCCAAAAAGAAAGGCCGCGAATCTCACAGCTTCTCGGCTCGCTGGCCGGGCTGCCGCGTATCGTTGGCGAGCTTTTTACGCTCTCGCTGTTGATACAGACCCTGATACTGCTTCAACCGTATCTCTTTCAGCTCGTAGTGGATGACGTGCTCGCCCGCCAGAGCGATCGGCTACTTTTCCCGGTGTGCATGGGGCTCGCATTCCTGGCCGCATTCACGGCCATTTCAGGCGCGGTCAGACAATGGTGCATGTCCGTGGTCAGCAGCAGACTGTCATACCAGCTCACCAGCAACGTCATGAATCACCTCATCCGATTGCCTCTTGCCTACTTCGAGAAGCGCCACACCGGCGACATTCTGATGCGATTGAACTCCGTACAGGCGCTCCAGAACGCCCTGACGACCACAATCGTCGCAGCCCTCATCGATGGACTTGTCGTCACGATGGCACTTTCAGCCATGCTGGTATACGACATAACGCTGGGTGTCATGGTGCTGGGCTTCACTTCATGTGTGTTTGCAATCCGCCTGATCTGCTTTCCCTACCAACGACGCCTGCAGGAAGCGGCCATAAGCAATCAGGCAAAGGAACAGAGCTTCTCCATTGAAACGCTTCGTTCCGTTCAGTCCCTGCGCATTGCCGGTGGTGAACAGTTTCGCATGCACCGTTGGTCCGGAGCCTTTTCAGCGGTGATCAACAGCCGCCTGCGGCTGGCACGTTTTGACATCTGTACACACACCGCTCAGCAGCTGATCGACGGCATCCAGCATGGCGCAGTACTCTATGTTGCAGCCCGTGGGATACTGGCCGGCGATGGCCATTTCTCCATCGGCATGCTGTTCGCTTTTCTGGCATTCAAATCACGGTTCACTTCTCACGCTGGCGGGCTCGTAGAGCATGTCATCAGCTTCAAGCTGCTCGATCTGCATCTGCAGAGATTGTCGGACATACTCTGGCAACAGGAAGACGTAACCTCAGGCAGCGCACTGAGCGGTGCTGTACCTGCTGGCTGCATCGAAGCGCAATCCCTCAGCTTCAGCTATTCAGACTTCGATGCACCGGTCATTAACGACACCAGCTTCCAGTTCAAAGAAGGGGAGATGGTCGCAATCATCGGCCCCTCTGGATCCGGCAAAACGACCCTCATGAAACTGTTGCTGGGCTTATACCGGCCAAGCAGCGGTTCGCTGCACATCGGAGGCATCCAACTCACAAGACACAACATCCCATCGTGGCGCTCAACGGTCGGCGCTGTCCTGCAGGAAGATCAGCTGGTGTCGGGCACCATCGCTGACAATATTGCCTACCACTGCGAACGCTGCGACATGAGCCGCGTCGTCGATGCCGCCAAAGCTGCCGGCATCCATGGAGAAATCGAACATCAGCCCATGGGCTACCTTGCACTGGTTGGAGACCTCGGATCGTCGCTTTCAGCCGGGCAGAAGCAGCGTTTGCTCATCGCTCGAGCGCTCTACCGACAGCCCGCAGTACTGCTGCTCGATGAAGGTACGGCCAATCTCGACGAGGAGAACGAAGAAAGGCTCGCGAATCTCATCACGGGTCTGCCAATGACCCGCATCGTCGTCGCTCACCGACCGGCGCTGGTGCGAAGAGCCGACCGGGTGTTCCGCCTATCTGCCGGAGGCCTTGCGGAGGTTTCAATTGAAGCCGATGAAGGGGAGCAACAGCCCGAAACCGCTCTACAATCGTTATAATGCCCCGCGAAACAGATCCCGGACCAGCTATGGCCCACGCACACCACGAACACGGCTCCGCAACGACGCTCAAGTACGCATTCATGATCATTGCGGGTTTCATGCTGGTCGAAGCGATCGGCGGCTGGCTGGCCAACTCGCTCACCCTTCTGGCGGATGCCGGGCACATGTTTCTCGACGCGACAGCACTCGGCTTCGCCTGGTACGCGGCCCACATCAGCACGCGGGATGACAATCAGAGCCTGTCTTACGGATACCATCGAGCCCAGGTACTGGCAGCGTTCGTAAACGGCATCACTCTGGCGGCCCTGGTTCTGTTCATTCTGTGGGAAGCGCTCGGCCGTCTGCGCGCACCTGAGCCGATGAATGCGCCAACTGCTCTGATCATCGCGGTGCTCGGCATGCTGGTAAACATCGTCGCTTTCAAGCTGCTACATAGCGGCGAACAGAACATGAACGTCAGGGCAGCCATGCTGCACGTCATCGGCGATATGCTGGGATCCGCCGCTGCCATCGCCGCAGCGCTGGTTGTCTACTTCACAGGCTGGTTGTATGCCGATCCTCTTCTCGCTCTGGTCATCGCAACCGTGCTCGGCCGGGGCGCCTATCAGGTACTGAAGGAAAGCGGCCACATTCTTCTGGAGGGCACTCCCGACAGCGTCGATGTCACGGAGATTCGTAACACCCTGACGAGCAACGTACCGGGAGTGCTGGAGGTGCACCATGTTCATGCCTGGTCGCTCACCGCAGAGAAGCCTCTCCTCACGCTGCATGCGAACGTCGAGGAGGAGGTCGATATCCATAGTACGACGACGCAGATGAAAGACATCCTCAAAAAACGCTTCGGCATCGATCACTCGACCATTCAAGTCGAGCATGGGCCCTGCCCGGACCACTGAGACGGGCCAACAAGTGAGGCCCTGACAAGCTACACCGGCGCTGGACCCGGAAACTGCTCCCGCAGGACACGCTTCAGTATTTTACCGCTGGGGTTTCTGGGAATTTCGTCGATGAACGCAGCGCCTTTGGGTTGTTTGAACGCGGCCAGCCGCCCCTGGCAATAGTTGACGACGTCTGCCTCTGTCAGCGAATCATTGCTTCGCACCACGATGGCAAACGGCGACTCCCCCCATTTGGCGCTTTCCTGGCCAATAACAGCCGCTTCAACGATATCCGGATGGGTCATCAGCACCGCTTCGATTTCTGCCGGGTAGACGTTCTCCCCACCGGAAATCACCATGTCTTTGATTCGATCCTGAATGAAGACGAAGCCTTCTTCGTCCATCACCGCCACGTCTCCCGTGTGCAGCCAGCCGTCGATGAGCGTATCTCGGGTCGCATCAGGCCGGTTCCAATACTCGATCATGATATGCGGCCCCTTGACCAGCACTTCTCCAGCCTGGTCCGGCAGGCAGTTGTTGCCGTTCTCGTCCACGATCCGCACCTGGGTGTGAAAAAACGCCTTACCGGTGGAGCCGGGTTTACGCAGCGCGTTCTCACTGTCCATCAGACAAGCCGGCCCACACGTCTCCGTCAAACCGTACACCTGCAGAATTTCAATACCCATATCGGCGTACTGCTCGGTCAGCGAAACGGGGACCGGAGCTGCGCCTGTCATCATCCAGCGCAGGTGGCTCCGATCGTAGCGATCGAAGTCGGGCACCTGCAGCATGAAGTTCAACATGGCAGGCACTGCCAGGCCCGTGGTGATCCGTTCCTCCTGAATCAGCTCCCACGCCCGCACCGGGTCGAACGCGCGCATCACAACCGATGTCGCCCCTCGATAGACGTTGGCCGCCAATGGCGACAATGCGCCCACATGGAACATCGGCAACGCTGCAAGATAACGATCAGCCTCGTAGTAGACTGCGTTTGCACCGATGGTGATCAGCGCCCATATCGCGGTACTGTGAGAATGGACTACGCCTTTCGGCAGACCCGTCGTGCCGGACGTATACATGATGTAGAGCATGTCGTCTCCGGATGCCCCCTGGGGGGGTTCCGCTTCGGTACCCGCCTCGCGGAACTCAGCGTAATCCTCAGCGAAGTAAGCCGTCTCGCCGTCGCCATTGATGTCAGCAACCTGAAGCCAGTGATCGATGTCCGTTTTGTCTCCACGCCCATGCAGTTCGGCGGCCACCTCGACGAATTCACTACCGAAGATCAGCCGTCTGGTGCCGCTGTCTTTCAGAATGAACTCGAGCTCATCCGCCACCAGGCGCCAGTTGAGTGGCACCACTACGGCACCGATCTTAGCCAGCGCGAAGTAGGACTCCATGAACTCTGCGCTGTTCATCAGAAGCAGGCCAACCCGGTCACCTTTCTGCAACCCTCCGGCGAGCATCTGATTCGCCAGCTGGTTGCTGCGTCGGTTGAGCGCCGAAAAAGACAACCGCTCCCCGCTCACGCTGTCTACATAAGCGTCTCGATCCGGGTTCAGGAATGCCCGCTTCGTCAGAAAACCACCAAGATTGTCGTGCACTCTGCGCTCTCCAGAAATTTGCCAGGACGTAAATTCTGACGAAGCCGTACCAAACAGGCCAGCCCGCCACCCAACATTTGCCCTTTGCTACGACCAGGAACACCGCCTGTAACAAACGGTTACAAATTAAATGTACAAAAAGCTGCTCTACGTGTTGCACTGCAACATCAAATCGCTACAATGCGCCCCGTTCCCGAGGGCTCCCCCCTCAGGCAACATACTGGCGTGGCGCGGACTCTCTCTCCCCTTCCTCCCTACCGCGTATGACAGTGCCGTTCGGCACTGTCGCCACGCCCTCCTCCCATTCTTCCCCATCACTTTTTCGAACCATCCAAACCTGTACAGAAAGAGCAGACACGAGAAAAAGGTCTACAGAACCTATACAGGCCTGGACAGAACAGCCCGAAGAGTTACAATTTCGTTCAGGTAATGTCCAGATGGATCAGCTGTGTCCAGCCTAACCACG
>JAUIKX010000239.1 GCA_030430515.1 Gammaproteobacteria bacterium
GGTTTCCGGATCCACTTCCACGTCAACGATGTGGCTGGCGAAAGATACGCCGGAGCCGTCTGCGGTGATCTCCTTGTGGCCGGCAATCGGACCGCCGGTGGTGTGGGATTTGGCGGCGATCTCTTCGAGGCTCAATGGGCTCAGGTTGCTGTTCGCCACGCCCTTGGCAACCGCGGCGCCATCCTGCCACTCCACGTCCTCTACAGGAATTTCCCACTGCGCGGCGGCCCGGCCTTTCATGACTTCGATGGCGTCACGAGCGGCCAGCGTCAGCGCAAGGCTCGACGAGAAGGTGCCTCGGCTGCCTTCGGTGGTGTCGTTGTGGCCCAGAGAGTTGGTGTCGCCGATGGTGCAGCGCACTTTTTCGTACGGAACGCCCAGCTCTTCGGCGACGACCATGGCCAGAGAGGCGCGTGCGCCGCCCACATCCACGGTGCCCACCGTGCAGTTGACGCTGCCGTCGGTGCCGATGTTCACATCTGCACAGGTCTGACCGCCGATGTTGAACCAGAAGCCGCAGGCCATGCCGCGTCCCTGATTCTTGCCGAGCCTCGCTTTCATATGCGGGTGGTTCTTCACGGCTTCCAGAGTGGGTCGGATACCGATCGGACCGTAAACCGGGCCGTAGGATGACCGGGTGCCTTCATCGGCGGCGTTCAGCAGACGGAAGTCTACCGGGTCCATGCCGATTTCGGCGGCAACCAGATCCATTGTGCTTTCCACGCCGAATGCGGCCATCGGTGCTGAAGGCGCCCGATACGCAGCGACTTTCGGTCGGTTGCACAGCACGTCGTGGCAGGTGGCGCTGACGTTTTCCAGGTTGTAGCAGGCCCAGGCGGTCATGCCGCCCAGCATGCCCCAGAAGCCCGGATACGGGCCCGCCGAGTAGCGCACGTCCGCGGATGCTGCCGTGATTCGGCCGTCTTTGGTGGCGCCGATTTTAATGTCCATCGAGGAAGCGCAGGTGGGGCCGGAGCCTTTGAACACTTCTTCGCGAGTCATCACCATTTTTACAGGACGATTGGCTTTGCGTGACAGCGCCAGCGCCAGCGGCTCGATCCACACGTGGGTCTTGCCGCCGAAACCACCGCCAATCTCCGATGAGGTGACCTTGAGCTTGGCCATGTCCATACCCAGCAGGGTGGTGCATACGTGCCGCTGCATGAAGTGGCCCTGGGTGGTCACCCACAGCTCGCCGGTACCGTCTGAGCTGATGCTGCCGACGCAGGCATGCGGCTCGATGTAGCCCTGGTGGGTGGCTTCGGTTTTGTAGCTGCGCTCGACGATGACGTCGGCTTTTGCAAAGCCGGCTTCGATGTCACCGTGTCCGAATGCATAGGACTGCGAAATGTTGGTGGGCTTGCCGGTGTCCTTATCCTTGATGCGGGGCTGGATGACCGGGGCGCCGGGTTTCGTTGCCTCGTCCACATCGATGACGTGGGGAAGCTTCTTGTACGTGACTTTGATCAGCTTGAGCGCCTGGCGGGCGGTTTTGGCATCGATGGCTGCGACTGCCGCGACAGCATGGCCGTCGTACAGAGCACGTCCACGCGCCATGCAGTTCTCCAGAACATCGTACATGTCCTGGTTGCCATTGGTGTGATCGGGCAGGTCGTCGCAGGTGATGACCGCTTTGACGCCTTCCAGCTTCTCGGCTTTCGAGGTGTCGATCTTCTTGATCTCGGCATGGGCATGCGGAGATCGCAGCACCAGGCCGACGAGCTGGCCCGGCATGTTCATGTCGGCGCCGTAGCGCGCCCGTCCGGTGACTTTGTCGATGCCGTCCGGACGCAAGGGGCGCGTGCCGACGACTTTCAGGTCTTTGTCTTGATAACTTTGGTCGTGTGCCACTGTGATGCTCCTTTTAGCGCTTCTTGCTGCTCTTGGCTTTTCTCATTTCCTTGCCGGCGTCGAGCACCGCTTTGACGATTTTGTCGTAGCCGGTACAGCGACACAGGTTACCCGCAAGCGCGTAGCGCACTTCTTTTTCGGTTGGGTCAGGATTGTGTTCCAGGAGTGCCTGAGCGGCGATGAGAAAACCCGGGGTACAAATACCGCACTGCAGTGCCGCATGCTCGATGAATTTGCGTTGCAGCGGGTGCAGCTCGTCGCCGTCGGCCATGCCTTCGACGGTCTCTACTTCACGGCCTTCCACTTCGGCGCCGAGAACGAGGCATGAGCAGACCAGCGTGCCATCTACCGTGACGCTGCAGGCGCCGCAGTCGCCGGTGCCGCAGCCTTCTTTGGCGCCGGTGAGCCCGAGGCGGTTGCGCAGCACGTCCAGCAGCGGCTCATCGGCCGGGCAGACAAACTGGACGGCGTCACCATTGACGGTGGTTGATACGGTTACTGATGACATTACTTCCCTCCTGCGCGTTCGTAGGCAATTTTTGCTGCACGACGCGCCAGCACGCCTGCCACTTCTGTTCTGAATTCGATGGTGCCGCGCTTGTCGTCGATGGGTGAGCAAACCTTCTCGACTTCCTTGGCAAGCTTTGCCAGCGCTTCGTCATCGAGCTTGGTGCCGATGATCGCTTTGGCGGCTTTGTTCGCGAGCACCACGGTGGGGGCGACCGCGCCAACCGCAACCCGTGCGTCTTTGATGACACCGCTCGGGCTCAGCGTCAGGTTCACGCCGGCGCTGCACACAGCGATGTCCATCTCCGTGCGTGGAATGAAGCGCAGATACGCGTCGCCGGAACGTGCAGGCCGCTTGGGCAGCGAAATGGATTCTATGATCTCGCCCTTCTTGAGCGACGTGGACCCCGGACCTGTGGGGATCTTTTCAACGGGTACGGTGCGACGTCCGTCCGGTCCGACAACTTTTGCCTTTGCCTTGGCGGCAACCAGCGCGGGCACGCTGTCTGCGGCGGGCGATGCGTTACACAGATTGCCGGCCATGGTGCAGCGGCCCTGCACCTGGTCGGAGCCGATCAGGTTGGCCGCTTCCACGACGCCGGGCCAGGCTTTGCTAAGCGCTTTGTGGTCTCGCAGCGCCATGCCGGGCACCGAGGCACCGATCTCGAAAGCGCCATCCTTTTTCTTGATTTCCTGGGTGGCCTTGATGCGTTTGATATCGACCAGGAGGTCTGGCTCTACTGCGCCGGACTTCATCTGCACCAGCAGATCGGTGCCGCCAGCCAGCACCCGGGCCTCGCCCTTGGCTTTCGCCAGGAGCTGTGCCGCCTCCTTGGTGGTTTTGGGTGATTCGTATTTCATGTACTCCCCTGCAGCCTGTTGATTAGCAGGTGTAACTTACCGCAACCGGGAGCGAGAGGGGAGTGGGTCAGCGGCTAATCTTTGCTCGACATGCCCCATACGGTGGTTGTGCAGCGTTGATTGTTGTTGAATGCCTGAAAGTGGAACCGGGCACCCGATGATGGCGAGCCGAAGGTCTGTGATCGCTGCAATGCTCGCGCTCGTCCTGGCAGCGGCGTTTCTCTATTTCCGTTTCGTTGGCGCTGGCATCGATGTGAGCACGGAACCGGCTGGTGCGTCGGTGTGGCTGGACGGCCGGCGTATCGGCAGGTCGCCTGTTGTCGGTCATGAAGTCGACACCGGCGTGCACCTGCTGCGTGTGGAACACACCTATTTTGCGCCCGAAGAGATGCAGTTCAGCATCGGACCCGGGCGCCATGAACGTTTCACTTTCGAGCTTGCGCCTGGACGGGCGACGCTCGATCTGCAGTCCAACCCGCGCGACGCCTGGGTGGAGGTGGACGGGGAGCGGCTGTCCACGAGAACGCCCACCCGTTACTCAGTGGACTCCGGGCCTCATGAGGTGGTGATGGGTGACGACGAACGTCGCAGCGTTGCCCGTGCCGTGACGGTGAAGGCCGGAGAAACTCTGCGCCTGACTCTGGAGCTGAACCCGGACCCGCACGGCAGTTTGACGGTGCTGGGCGTGCCGGCGGGCGGTCGGGTGGAGGTCGAAGACCTGGATGTCGACTATATGCCCGGCGTGCGAATTCCCATCGGCGAGCACCTGATCCGCATCAGCGCGCCCGGCTACCGGACCCAGGAAATGCGGGTGATGGTCAAGGCTGGCGGCAACAGCCCTCGCGCGTCGCTCATGCGGCTCTATGGCACGCTCATGGTCAGCACCCAACCGGCTGACGCCCTGGTCAGCGTGCAGATTGGTGACAGCGCCATGCGCAGGCTCAATGTAGAGGAGCTGCGCGATGGCGCACGATTGCCGGCCGGGACCGTTGATGTTCAGGTGCGCAAGAGCGGTTTTCGGAGCGTCAGCCGGCGGGTGGCGGTGAAAGAGGGGCGCAGTCATGTGCGCGTCACTCTCGAGCCCATGCACGCGGAGGTTGGCCGGGAGTTCCGTGATCGTCTGAGTTCCGGGGGAACCGGTCCGTTGTTGGTGGTGGTCCCGCCCGGTGAAGTGTTTATGGGCGGCACCGACCATCGGGTGCTGCTGACTCAGCCGTTTGCTGTGGCGAAGTATGAAGTCACTGTCGGTGAGTACCTTCGGTTTGCGGCTGCGACCGACAGAAGGACCGATCGAGGTATCGACGCTGGTCAACCGGATATTCCCGTAACCCGCGTGACGGTACGCGACGCCGACGCCTATGCCCGGTGGCTCAGCGCAGAGACCGGCGCGGTCTACAGGCTGCCGTCGGAAGCGGAGTGGGAGTATGCGGCGAAGGGCGGCGCCGAGGGGCGGTTTCCGTTCGGTGACGCCGGGGATATCTGTGCGTTCGCCAATGTCGCCGACGGAAGTACGCGGGAGTTGTACCGGCTGTGGCGGGTGGAGCCCTGTTCCGACGGATTTCCGCGGATGGCGCCGGTGGGTCGGCTCGCCGCCAACGGCTTCGGGCTCCACGATATGTTCGGTAATGCAGCGGAGTGGGTGGCGGAATGCGAGCAGCCTTCACTCCATCAACTGCCCGACGACGGCCGTTCGCTGCAATACTCGCCGAGCTGCCTGCGGCACGTTCATCGAGGCGGCACCTGGGATACGCTGGCCGAGGAGGCCAATGCCCACGCTCGTGCCAGCGCCGCCAGCGAGTCGGATGATCGCGGTATCAGGCTGATTCGGGAGTTGTAGGCGTTGGGGCAGCGTCGCCAACGTGCAGCCAGCGGTCCATCAGCTTGGCGGCGACGATGTCGCCAGCGACGTTGAGTGATGTGCGGCTCATGTCCAGAATCCGGTCGACGCCCATGATCAGCGCGATGCCTTCCGTTGGAATCCCGACCGTGCTCAGCACCATGGCCAGAATGACGATGCCCACGCCTGGGGTGCCGGGTGAGCCGATGGCGGCTCCCACGGCCATGGCGACGACCAGCAACATGCCGCCGACGCCGATGTCGACCCCGTAAACCTGGGCAAGGAACATGGCTGCCACGCCCTGATAGAGCGCTGTTCCGCTCATGTTGATGGTTGCGCCGAGCGGTATGACGAATTGCGAAATCGATGGGCGTATGGCCAGCGACTCTTCCGCGGTCTTGATCGAAAGCGGCATGACTGCGGCCGAACTCGAAGTCGAAAAAGCCAGAAGCAGAAGCTCTCTCGTTGCGCTGAGGAAAGTGGTGGGTTTAAACCCGGCAAAAACGTAAAGCAGCGCCAGGTAGACGGCCTCGTTGGCCTGGGCGCCGGAGTGGGGCTGCACATTGGCGTGCTCGGCCCCAAATAGCTGCTTGGCCCGGTCGATGGCGATGCGCTCGGCGATGTCCACAAACTCGCAGCCGCCGTAGTAGCGCTTGCCGGGATA
>JAUIKX010000240.1 GCA_030430515.1 Gammaproteobacteria bacterium
CGCGGCACCGACCGCCGTCGTGACCACAGGCCGGGCCATACCCAGCGCTTCGATGGTTTTGATCTTGAGTCCCGTACCGAAAAGCATGGGATTGATCACAACAGACGCTTTCTCATAAGCAGCGGCGATATCGTCCACGCGGCCGAGAAAGTTCAGATCTTCCCGGCTTTCGAGCGCCTGACAGATGGTTCCGGCGATATCGCATTCGACGTCAGCACACTCACGACGAACAAGCGGCCAGACGTTGTCCAGAAACCATACCATCGAGCGCACGTTGATCGGGTTGTCTGCCCCCAGATAGAACAGCCGTTTCCCCGCAATCCGAGGCGCGCTCGGCGCCAGCTCAACCGAGTGCCCTACAACCACAACCCGCCGCGCACCGAGCTGCTGGTAGTAGGCGGCCTCATGCCGCTGAATTGCGATCACCGCATCTGCTCGTTTCAGCGCCCGTGCTTCGTTACGTTTGCTCGTCGAGTACCATTGCGGGACCATGCCTTGAGACAGGTACATTTTGTAGCGATCGCCGAAAACATCGTGGGTATCGATCACCTTGAGCACTGAATCTTCAAACAGATTCAACGCCCGCGAGAGAAAAATGTATTCGACCAGCACGGCATCGAACCTGTGGTGTTGGTGCAAAGCCCGGACCTGCTCATCGGCACCTTCAGGCCACCAGTCGTCCAGACCCCACTGGTAGCCCTGATTCGAGCCGACGCGCCGAAGCAGACGCTGAACGTATACCCGGCGCTTCTCTGCCGCCGGACGACGATAGGCGATCGCGTGGAAGCGTTCACCCAGATGCTCGCGCATTGCCGCCACGTCCCCTTTCTCTCTTTCGATGTGCAGCAGGTGCACCTCATGACCGAGACTTTCGAGCGTCTTCAGACATTCGAGCACACGCGCGCGGTTGCCGCCCGTCGTTGGAAAGACGGGCGTCGGGGTCACAATGAGAATCTTCAAACGCGGCTCACTCGCCGACGGGCTTCACCACCAGCAGCAGATCACCTTCGTTGACCTGCTGGCCATTGTCGATGTTGATGCGGGTCACTTCGAACTTCTGTGATGCCGGATACAGCTCCACATCGCCATTGAAGTCCTTCAACCGAACCGGAGAGAAAATCTTCATCGCTTCGAGCTGGCAGATGGTTGCATTGACGTCGACGACATCGCCTTCAGATACATACGCCGGCTCCGAGGGTGACGGCGTGCTGTAGAAGATGGCCGTCGCCGGCGACAGCACGCGCAGCTCGTCGCTGCCCTCGATGGCAACATTTTCCCGGTTGATCAGTCCGGCGCCCTCTCCGGCACTGGCTTCGATCTCTGCGATCAGCTCCGCTGAATCCGTGCGCTTCAGGAAATCCGGCAGGAAGCCGGTGTCATAATCACCGGCCTTCAGGATCGGATCCTTCAGCAGACGCCGCAGCAGAGGGATGTTGGTACAGATGCCTTCGATGTTGACCCGGGAAAGGTACTCATCGAGCCGGGCAAGCCCCGCGGCCCGGTCTTCAGCATGCACGATGATCTGCGCCACCATGCTGTCGTAGTAAGGCGAAACCATCTTGCCCGAAGCGGCTGCGGAGATGATTTCCACCCCCTCTTCCTCGGGGAACTCGGCAACCGTGATCAAACCCGGGTGGGGTCTGAACTCGAGGTTACGGCCAACCTGCTGAACCCGTTCGGCCGTGACACGAGCCTCGATCGCATAACCGTTATCCTGAATGTCCAGGTCGGCAATGGACTCGCCGCTGGCAATACGGAACTGCTGGGTGACGATATCGACACCGGACGTCCACTCCGTAACAGGGTGCTCCACCTGCAGACGCGTATTCATTTCCATGAAGTACACCGCATCGTTCGGCAAGTCGTAGATGAACTCGACGGTACCCGCACCGACGTAGCCCACTTCATCGGCAATACGACGGGTGTACTCCAGCACGGCGTCCTTCAGCCGTTCCGGCAACGCGGTGGACTCGGACTCCTCGAGCACTTTCTGCTTGTCCCGCTGCACACTGCAATCACGGATACCCAGCACACGGGTGTTGCCGTGAGTGTCACGCAGCAGCTGCGCTTCGATATGACGCAGGGAGGTGACGAACTTCTCGAGGTAAACGTCGCCGTTACCGAAAGCAGCCCTGGCTTCAACGGTGACGCGAACGAACTGCTCATGAAAATCGCTGGCACGCTCCACCACCTGGATCCCTTTACCGCCACCGCCATGAACGGCCTTGATGAGCACGGGATAACCGATCTCCTCGGCCACCTCTGCTGCGCGCTCTACCGATGTGAGAATACCGTGCGAACCGGGCACAACCGGCACACCGAGCTTCAGCGCGGTGTTGATGGCATTGGACTTGTTGCCCATGGTTTCCATGCTGGATACCGGCGGGCCGATGAAGTTCACACCGTGCCGACGCACGAGCTCAGCAAACTGGGAGTTCTCCGACAGAAAGCCGATGCCCGGGTGCAGCGCATCAACCTGCTCGTTCTCTGCCACGTTGAGCACGCTCATGGCGTTGAGATAGCTCTCGTCGGGTGTGTTGCCGCCAATGGCAACGAGCGTGTCCCGTTTTGTCAGCATGTCGGCAACCGCCGAAGTCATATCGGGATCGGACTGCACGAGCACCACTTCGATGGCGTTTTTCTGCGCGATGCGAATGAGCTTGGCCGCCGTGCAGCCGCGCGCATGGATGAGCACCCGCTTCACCGGGCGGATGAGATCCGCATCGGTGTAACGCGGATGATGCGCCACCACTGCGGGCCGTTCTCTTTCCAGAACACCGGCATTGATGCGCTCGACCACTTCCGCAACCGACTCGACAGGCACGGGAATGTCCGCGTCGATCTGCTGCAGCCGCTCATCCAGGTCGTCATAGAACGGGTGCTTGACCAGCCCTTGCATGGATTCCCGGTTCTGTGACAGGTAGTTCGACAGGATCGAGTCCAGCGGCAGGTTCGACGGCGTGACGATCTGTCCGGCAAACGGCATGCTTGTGGCTGAAAAATAGTAGGTCTGCACCAGCGGGTGGGTCACGAAGCTCGCTTGAGCCCCACCGGTGCAGTCACCGAAACCGAACACGATGACCGGAAGATCGTGGTCGCGCACGAAGCGGGTGATACGATCGTTCACGGCCGCCATCGAGAAGAGCGCGCCAGCGCCTTCCTTGGTCTGCATGCCGCCGGACGAGATGAAGCAGACCACCGGCAGGTGCTCTTCGGCACACCGCACGAGCAGGTGACAGAACTTCACCGCGCTGGCCATATCAAACGCACCCGCCTGGAAGCTCACATTCGACACCACCACACCCATGCGAACGGCCGCTGAGTCGCTGCTGCCTGCGTTGCTGGCAAAAGACGCGATCCCCGTGACGATACCGCAGGGCGGAATATTCTTGTTCAGTGCATCTTCAATGGACACCCGGAATCCCGGAAAGCTCCTGGGGTCACTGGAAATCAGATCGCCGTCAATTTCTTCAAAATCCTTGAAGAAACGGTCGATGATGTCCTTGTGAGTGATCCGCTTCTGCTGCCGGGACTGTCGCACCACATTCTGAATCTGCAGATCGCGGTAAGCGATGTTGAGACGGTTCCAGAAATCCTTGCGCCGGCCGATGTTCCGAGGCGCGATGCGGCCCTGATAGTTCTTGCCGGATTTCTCGGAAGCGACGAACGACTGCAACAGACTTTCGAACATATAGGTGACGACCACGAACAGCGCGTCCGCCAGATGCGGGAAGCTGAGCCGCTTCCACTCTTCCACCGCCCGGAAAAACTCCGAGCCTTTAGGCTGCGCGAGCACCCGGCCATACCAGTCGATGAACTGCTCGCGAAGAATCTCCGCTGCGCTTTCTTCGGTCATACCTTCCCGGGCACCGAGGGTCACGCCCCGCGCAGCCAGGCTCAGCGTCGTGTCCAGCAGCCCGCCCATGGATTCGCGGGAAAGGGACTGCTCTTTCTGCGCTTCGCCGGCAATGGAGTCGAGGTTGGCAATGATCTGGTCGTAGACCGAGTCGAACAGCAGCAAGCTTTCGCATTCGCGGATGAAATCCGCCCGCATGTCGTCGTCTACCAGCACTTCCAGAACGGTCAGATCGGCGATGGCCACTGCGCGCCCTTCGTCCGGCCTCGGCTTGACGTACTCCGGAAAGCGCCGTTCGAGGAACGTGCGGTTCACCGCGATGTCGCTGCCTTCGATGTCGAGGTTCGGCAGCAGCGGCTCACCGGTAAGCGCCAGGTTCAGCTCCGAGGTGAGTTGGGTGGCGAGGTAGGTGTCTGACTTGTCATCCACGCCGCGACCGGCCAGCAGCTTCTTACCCTGAAAGCTGAAACGGCCGAGCATGTGCGGATACAGTTCACCGTCCATACGGATCGCTTCGATGAACTGCCGCGGATCTTCCAGATCGCTGACCCGCAGAATGCACTCGGTGTCTTCATGGTGCGAAAGCAAGTCGATGAGCGCGCGGATGTTGCCTACCGCCTCACCTTTCCAGCGATTGTAGAGATACACGCCGGTCCGCGTGATCAACGCGTCTCGTGCTTCTTCGTACTTCTGCTGAGGCTCACCAAACAGCAGCCGACCAAGCCGGCCGCGCTCTTCGTTGAGAGCCTCCTTGCGCTCGGTGTACGAACGGTAGGCTTTGTTCAGGCCGTCGTCGTACACGATCTTGTCCGGGTCCTGCAGCCACTTCAGAAACGACTGCCGGCGTTCGAGGTCCGCCCGCTTGTCGAGTTCACCCTGGGGCAGCTCCTGATCGGCCAGGCGGCCGTACTGCGAGGTGCTCGTCGCTTTGATGCGCTTGCGCAGATTCAGATACCGCAGGTAGCGGTAGGCCACGCCAAACACGTTGAGGTATTCGGTGGGGTTCTTCGTCAGTTTAAGCGCGGCGTTGGTCTGCATACGCTGAAGCTGGTCGGAAGGGCTCAGATAGCGCAGCAGGCTCTCGCGGTAATGGTCGAGGATATACGGGTTGTCGGCGACGAATTCCTGTGCGCGGCTCTCCACGCGCTCGATGCCGCTCACGATGGCGTCCCGCAGGTGATCGATATTCGGCTCTTTGTCGCCGACGGCAAAGTCGATCACGCCGTCGATGTTGCCCTGCTGGTAAAGCTCGTAGCTGGACAGCCCGACATACTGCGCACATTCCTGCCAGGACAGGTTGAGACGGCGCGCAATGCTGGCAAGGCCGACCGGCTGGATGGTCGAAAACACCGCATCTTTCACTGCAAGGAGGACGTTGCTGGCAGCCAGCGGAATGGCGCCTCCGGAGTAGCCGAGGCCGAAGACCACACCGACTGTCGGCACGTCAACGTTGCAGGACTCCACGATCAGGCGGGAGATGGAATGTGCCTGATTGTTGCGGTTGGCCTCTTCCTTGGAGTCTGCGCCGGGGGTATCCATGAAATTGACGATGGGGATCCGCCGCCGCGCGAATACCGTAATCTGCTCGGCAGCCGCCAGATGGTGTTTCGGCATCCACATGCCGTTCTCCACCGAACGGTCCTGGGCGATGAAGCCAACCAGCCGCTTCTCGCCACCGAAGTCGATCTCGAGCGTCGCCGCATAAAACTGACCGTCGGAGCGTTCGGATTCCACACCTCCGAGCTGACGGATGACTTCGGGGGCGGGCTTGCGTCGGGTGTCCTCAGCGGGAGCGACCACCGACTCGATGTAGGAGTCCACGTCCATATTAGCCAGCACGCTGCACTGCCGAAGAATAT
>JAUIKX010000241.1 GCA_030430515.1 Gammaproteobacteria bacterium
TTTGCCGCAGCGCGCTGCAGCCGACGCGGCGGCATAGTCCTGCACGAGAAACGACGCATAGGCGGTGGGGAATGCGTCGTCTCCCTGCAGCACGTGTCCTGGTACCCACGCGCCCGGAGCGTTGCACTCCACCTGCCGATACGAGGCCTGCATGTTCGGTGGAATGGACGGCAGCCCCTGCAGATTGCCGCTCACCACCGCGTGAACATGAAGCCACAGTGCAGCGTGCCGGGAGCGTCCCGCCTGCCTGCGCAACGCCTCACGCGAGGCCGCATGATCGCCAATCAGAAGCTGCGCCACCGCCAGGGCGAACTGCGCGTTTTCGTGCTCGGGGAGCATGGTCGCTGCCTGCTTGAGGGCCTGAACGGCCTGCGCCGTCTGAGCGGTGCGCAGCAGCTCAAGACCATCGAAGTAGCGTTGGAGACCGGGAGAAACCTCCGTCGACAGCGCATGGGCCAGCGGCAGAGCAGACCCTGGAAGCACAGCCTGCGCGGCCTCACCGGTCGCAGACCCCGGTGGAGACTCGGTTGCCGAGTCCGTTCCGCAGGCTGCGGTGATGATTAGTATCAACCAGGCGAGTCTACGCATATCGCGCCTCCCTCTCTGTGAATGTACACCCAACCTGATGGGCAGTCACAGTGAGGACGCGCGGCCGGCGTCGATTTATCCCGAATATCGCCGGGCGAATTACTCGGTCAGCCCGAGCTGCTCCAGCTCAGCCGCCCGCAGAGGCGCGAAGTTGTTCCCGAACGTATGGCTGCCCGAGGTGTAGAGCCCTTCCACGTAAAGCGTATCCGGAGCATCCGTATGCCGGCGGTTGTACATCACACCACGCCACTGGTACGTGGTTTTGAACAAACGGGAAGTCCACGTGCCTTCGCAGGCCACGCCCGGTACGCCCTTGGCACTCACACCTTCTCCGGCGCAGGTGAACTGTGCATACACGGAACCGTCATCGAGCCACGTCAGCGTACCGCCGCCGTAGTTCCCTTCGAAGCGGAAAGGCCCATCGTTGCTGGAGCCCCAATACGTTGCAAGCGGCGCCAGGTTGTAGCTCGAGCCATCTCGATCCGGCGCCATGCCCGCTCCGTAGCCTCCGGGCGGCGCGGCGTTGCCGGGTTGATCCGTAGGTGCACCCGGTCGTGCGGGCCGGGTCTCCGGGCGGTCGATCGTCTCGTCGCGCAGCCGGCTGCTGCACACATGATCCGTAACCGCACCGATGCGGATTGCCAGGTTCTGCAATCGCACGGCGTTGGCCGCCATGGCGTTTGCCTCGGCAGTTAGCGACTGAATGCGCAGCGAATTGCTGACCTGCTCTTCCACGAGGTCGAGCACTGCCCCAGTCGTGAGTATCTGCAGCACCAGATCCGGTTGCGCCCCGCCTTCCTGAGCGGGCTCGGCGAGCTCCTTGATCTGGCGGGCGATGTCGGCCTGCCGATCTTGCGCAGCACGCAGTTCGGTGGTCTTGGCGTCGAGTTCAGCCACCGCCTTTGCGAATGCTTCAGCGATCGTGTCGAGTTCGCTGGTGAGCAGGGCACACGTCGTTCCCGCCCCCTCTTGTGCCGAGACCTGCTGTCCGGCTAGAACGCAGATGACAAAAACCGCATTGACCAACCACCGCATGAGGCACGCTCCCGATGTGGGCAGATCCTTACGCTATCACGTTTGTGGCCTCGATCAACGGGGAGTTCCATCAGCGTCTACGAAGTCCTCAAGCAACTGCTGGACGTACCGACAGTCCTCTGCCGTCATCGTCGGATGACACGGCAGCATGATGCCGTTTTCCATGATCTGATCGCAGTTCGGCAGTCCGCCCGGATGTACACGAAAGTCGTTGCGGCCTCTCAACATGGGGTGACGGGTGATGTTTCCGGAGAAGATCACCCGGGAAAACACGCCGTTGTCCTCGAGATGCATCTGCAGCTTTCTGCGGCTCCAGCCCGTTTCGGGGCGGATCTGCAGCGGAAAACAGATCCATGTCGTTTCGGTCTCCGGCAGGGTGTTCGGCACGATGAACTGATCGCTATATCGTTCGAAGAAATCGTAGTACTGGTTGAACCGCTCGTTGCGCAACGCCCACAACTCGTCGATACGATCCATCTGCCCGAGTCCGAACGCAGCACCCGCCTCGTTCGGGATGAAGCCGTAGGCCAGGTCTTCGAAAATGAACAGCGAGTCGTAGTCGACCCCGTCCATCTCCTCGAGAAACCGGCCGTCACTCTCTGCGGTTTTCGTGCCGAACATGTATTTCTCCGAGGAGCGGCCCCAGGCACGCAGCGACAGTGCCCGATCCAGCCAGGCGTCGTCGTCGAAGAACACCATGCCGCCGTTACCGAGTGCAGTGATGATGTGGTAGATGGAGAAGCTGGTCACCGAAATGTCGGCCCGTGTCGCGGTCTTGCGGCCTCGAAGCATGCCGCCGAGCGTATCGCAGGAGTCATGTACGCAAACAAGCCCATGACGATCGGCCAGGTCGCGCAGCCGGTCCCAGTCACCAATGCCACCGATCAGATCCGGCACCAGCAGCGCTCGCGTTTTGTCTGACAGTACATCCTCAACCTGATCCACACAGACCTGGTAGTCACTCAGGCCCACATCGAGGAAAACTGGCTGATAGCCCGCATGGTAGATACTTGCCACGTCGGTCGAGAAGGTCAGCGCCGGCGTGATGATCTCCGATCCTTCCGGCAGGTTCAGAAGCCGCATCGCCACCATCAGCGCTGACGAACCGGAATTGACCATCACTCCATGCTTCTTCCCCATGTACTGCGCCACGCGCTGCTCGAAAGCAACGACATTGGCACCAGGCACCAGGCCCATCGGATTGCGCAGCACGCCATTCACACGCTCGATTTCTTCCTCACCAAACATAGCGCCACCGTAAAGAACCTGACGCGCCGCCATCCTTTCTGTCATCCCTGCTTCTCGCTGCGTAGACACCGGCCGCAGGCTATCAGAATGCGCACGCGAAGCCTGCGTACTTAGAACACGGCAACCCAGAGGTTTGGATCAGCGGCAAAAAATGCTCTCATAGCCCATCCATATCGCCGGTTCGAAACCGTGACCGAATTCTCCACCGACCAGGCTCGCCGAACTCTCCTCGTCTCGCTCGTGAGCGTAGGCATGGGTTTTTCCGTGCTGTTTCCATTGCTGGCGCCGCTCGGCCGCGAGATGGGCCTCAGCGAAATCCAGATCACTTCCATCATCGGCCTGTCGGCACTCACCAATTTCCTCGTTGCGCCCTTCTGGGGCAGACGCAGCGACATGTGGGGCCGCAAGCGGGTGATTCTCATCGGTCTCTTTGGCTTCACGCTCGGCACGGTGGTCTTCAACCTGGTGCTCTACGCGGGCTTGAACGGCTTGCTGCTCGGCCTTCCTCTGTTCGCCACGCTGGTGATCGCCCGCCTCGGACACTCCGCACTGATGTCGGCCACGATGCCTGCCGCGAACGCCTACATGGCCGATATCACGCCGCCGGATGTGCGTACCCGGGCCATGGGGGCGGCGGGGGCGGCCAACAACATCGGCTCCATCCTCGGCCCGGCGGCGAGCGCGCTGGCTGTCATTTCGCTGCTCACGCCGCTGTGGGTGATGGCGGCTGTAGCGCTGATCAACGGCCTGTTCGTCCTGCGTTTTCTGCCGGAACCACCGCGCCAGAAAGCGCGTGTGCGACCACCGCGTATGAAATACACCGACCCGCGCATCCTGCCGTTCGTGGTGGTGGGCGTGCTCATGTTCACCGGATTTGCGCTGGTACAGCAGACCATGGGCTTCCGCTTCCAGGACGCGCTCGGTCTGAGCGCGTCGGAGACCGCCGGCCAGTTTGGCCTCGCCATGATGCTCTCCGCCGCCTGCTCGCTGACCGCGCAGATGCTCGTGGTGCAGCGTCTGAATCCACGGCCGTTTACGCTGCTGCGCAGCGCCCTGCCGTTGCTGGTGCTGGCGTTCACCGTGATGGCCACTTCCGAAAGCCAGCTCCTGCTGACGCTGGCGATGATGGTGCAGGGCTTCGGCATGGGGCTGGCAGGACCAGGCTTCACCGCCGGCGCGTCTCTCGCGGTCTCCCCGGACGAACAGGGTGCGGTTGCCGGCGTGATCAGTTCGTGCGGGCCTCTGGGTTTCGCGCTCGGGCCGCTGATCGGCGGTGCGCTGTATCAGATCGGTCCGACGCTGCCGTATTCCATCGCTGCAGGCGTGTATCTGCTGCTGCTCCTGGCGACGCCCGTGCTCGGCAGGCGGATCACGGAGCACCAGCATCATTGAAGCTATCCGCTGGTAGACTGGCAACTACGACGGAAGGGGAAATCCATGTTCAGACTAGTCACACTCGTCGCGGCGTTCGCGCTGGGCGCGCAAGCCTATGCCGCAGACCGACAGGCGTATTTTGGTGATCTGCACGTTCACACGCGCTTTTCATTCGACGCCTACATTTTCAATGTGCGCACCACGCCGGACGATGCGTACCGCTATGCCAAAGGCGAGCCGCTTCAGCACGCCTTCGGCTACCCGATCCGCCTGCGCGGCGCGCCGCTGGATTTCATGGCAGTCACCGATCACGCCACCTACATGGGGGTGCTGCACGCCATGGGCGACCCGGATCACAGGCTTTCGAAAACGCCGATCGCCAAAGACCTGATCAGCGATGACATCAACGTGGTCATGACCGCCTTTCGCAGCGTCGCGCAGTCCATCATCACCGGCGAAGCCGATCCGCGCCTCGAGCACCGCGACGTCATCGAGGCCACCTGGCAGAAAGAAATTGCCGCCGCGCAGCGGCACAACCAGCCCGGTACCTTCACAACCTTCATCGGTTACGAGTACACCTCCGCGCCACCGTTCAACCTGCACCGCAACGTCATCTTCAAAGGCAGCGAGGCGCCAAAGAAACCCTTTGCCGCCACCGATTCGCTGAACCCGGAAGACCTGTGGGACTGGATGGACGCCAACCGCGCCGACGGCATGGAAGCGCTGGCCATCCCGCACAACCCCAACTGGTCCAACGGCACCATGTTCATGCGCTCCACGTTTGAAGGCGATCCGCTGGATGCGGCCTACGCCGAGCAGCGTATGCGCAACGAACCCCTCGTCGAGATGACCCAGGTCAAAGGCACATCAGACACCCACCCGCTGCTGTCGCCGAACGATGAGTGGGCGGACTTCGAGATATTCGGCGACTCTCCACCCATCTACGAGGCGCTGGGTGACGGCAATCCCATCGAGATCTCCCTCAACGGCTCCTATGTGCGCGATGCCCTCCTCACCGGCCTGCAGTTCGACGAGGAGCAGGGGTTCAACCCGTACCGCTTCGGCCTCATCGGCTCGAGCGACACGCACAATGCCGGTGCGCCTTACGAGGAGCAGCATTTCTACTCCAAGACCGGCGTGAACGACGGTCTGCCGCAGCGCCGCGGCTCGGTGCCGCCGAAGGGCGTGGACGACTGGGAAGCCTACGCCGCCCTGCCTGCGGACCAGAAGCCGGCGCCGTACCTCGGCGAATGGGGCGCATCCGGTTTTGCCGGTGTGTGGGCGGAAGAAAATAGCCGTGAGGCGATCTACGCCGCGTTCCGCCGCAAAGAGACCTTCGCCACCAGCGGCACGCGGATCCGGGTGCGGTTCTTTGCGGGCTACGGACTCGACACCATCGACGGCAACGCCCAGGACGCCACTGCCCGCTACTACGATGCAGGTGTGCCCATGGGCGCGGAT
>JAUIKX010000242.1 GCA_030430515.1 Gammaproteobacteria bacterium
CGGCGGGGGCTGCCGAGCGTCCGGCCTGCGCCCACGTGCCCCCAGCCTGGCGCAGGAGCGTGGCGTCGCCGACGTGCCTCGGAGTGCCGCCTGGGCAGGCCGGTAACGGCGCCGGCTACGCGCCCTCGCGCCCGGAGCCGGGTGGCCACGCCGCGGTGGGCCCCCACCCCGCCGCCGGCCAGCGCTACTTGCGCCGCAGGACGATGTGCCAGCCGTAGGGGCTGGCCTGGGGGTCCAGGGGGGCCACGCCGAACTCGCCCACGTCGAGGCGCCAGGCCACGTCACCGAAGGCGGCCACCATGTTGCGCCGGCTCGCGCGGGTCATCGGGTAGAAATCGCCGAGCTCAGAAAGAAGCGGGATGTGCCGGGTGCGATCATCGATCGTATTCTGGGTGGCACGGACTGGGAGACACCCGGCCTGTGGCAGCGGGCATGCGCTCGCCTGGGTATCGCTTCCTTTCCCCGCAACCTCGAAAATTTTCATCAGGCGCTCTACTCGGCAGGCCTCGCGAGGCCCCTGGGCGCCACTCAGGAGCGTACTGACAGAACCGTGAACTTTTCTCTCATGAACGATGTGGCCCGGGTGAGCCGGCGGATTGTTGCACTCCTGCCCAACGCCGAGGCGCCGTTGACGGAGGCTGAACTGTGTCCGCGTTGACGCCGATACAACGGGGGCTCGAGCGGCTCGGAGGCGTTTTGCCTACCGATCTGCGCTATGGCCTCGAGCGCAAAGTGCGCGGCTACTTCGAGCACAGGCGCCTCAGGGACTGCGACTATGCCGTGGTTTCGTTCGGCAAGAGCGGTCGCACCTGGCTGCGCGTACTCATTTCCAGGCTCTATCAGCAGGCCTTTGATCTGCCGCAGGGTGAGCTCCTGGAGTTCGATAACCTGCACGCAGAAGACTCCAGGGTGCCGAAAATTTTCTTCACCCACGATAACTACCTGCGCGACTACACAGGCGACGGCGCGGGTAAAGCGGCATTCAAAGGGCGTCCTACGGTGCTGCTGGTGCGCCATCCGGGCGACGTGGCGATTTCCCAGTACTTTCAGTGGAACCACCGGATGCGGCGGCACAAAGCACTGCTCAACCGGTATCCGGATCAGAATATGGAATTGACGCCGGCAGAGTTCGTGCTGGGGCCGAGCGGCGTACAGCGGGTGGTCGGTTTCATGAACGAGTGGGCGCAGCACGCTGACGGTTCCGATGAGGTGCTGGTGGTGCGCTACGAGGATCTGCGTAAAGACACGGTCTCGACGTTGCGTCAGGTTGCCGGGTTTCTGAATATCGATGGCGCAGAAGCCTGGTTGTCGGAAGCGGTGGACTACGCCTCGTTCGAAAAGATGAAAAAGCGGGAAAGCGAGGGAGCGGGCGGCAGCGATCGGCTGACGGCAGGCGACAAGGACAATCCGGACTCTTTCAAAACCCGCAGGGCCAAAGTAGGCGGTTATCAGGATTACCTTTCCGCAGAAGAGGTCCAGCAGATGCTCGACGTGATCGATCGTACGCTTGATCCGGTATTCGGCTACAGCACGCAAACAGAAAACAAAACGAACTGACGGGTGACATCATGACCAGACCCTGTGTCTTCATCCACACCAACCACAAACAGATTCTCGGTGCCAAAGTGGCGGAGCATGCGCTCAGGCGTTTTTCGACCCACAACGACGAATTCGATGTGCGTATCCTGCATACGGATGATCATCCGTTCATCGCCGAGCTCGACGGGCAGACCTACCTGAGAGACGAAGCGCCGCGCACGTGGCTCAAGGAAGATCTGCAGTCGTTCACACCGCTGCGCTTCATGCCGCCCGAAGCGATGGGCTATCAGGGAAGAGCGGTCGTCATCGATCCTGATATCTTTGCGGTTGCCGACGTGTGGGATCTGCTCACCCGCGACATGCACGGCAAAGCCATCATGTGCCGACGGCGCTCGGGGCCGAAAGGTGCCATCGACAAATGTCTGGCCAGCAGCGTCATGCTCCTCGACTGCGAGAAGCTCACCCACTGGCGTTGCGAGGAGCAGTTCCGCTCCATGTTCGAGATGAAGCTCGACTACCACGACTGGATCTGCCTGAAGACGGAAGACCCGGATACGATCGAATTTTTCGAGCAGGGCTGGAACGATTTCGACAAGCTCGACGCGGACACCCGCATGCTGCACTGCACCCGCCGTAAGACGCAGCCGTGGAAGACCGGCCTCAAGGTGGATTGGCGGCCGGCTGAGCGTTTCCGCCTGTTCCCACCGATCGGCTGGCTGATGAAAGCGCGCCGCAAGATGTTTGGCGAGTATGCGTTTCTCGGCAACTACAAAGCCCATCCGGACCATCATCAGCAGGATCTGTTCTTTGGCCTCCTGAAGGAGTGCCTGGAGAATGGTTCCGTGAGCGAAGCCGAGGTGCGGGAGGAGATGTCGCAGGATCATGTACGGCACGATGCGCTGGATGTGCTGGACCAGACCCCGGACATTGCGGAGCAGCCGCTGTTCCGCATGGCGCTGGCGAGCTGATAGGCGAGTAGAGAAACGAGCTGAGGACCCCTGAATGAGTTTCAATCCGTTGATGACGCTGCTTGTGCGCGGTGTGCGTGAACTCTGCCGCGATGGTGGCGAAATCTGCGAGCTGGGCAATCAGACCTTTCGCGCCACGGATGCCTGCATGGACCTCGTGCTCGATCGCTGTGCGGGAATGTCCGGGGTGGATATGGAGGTGATGCGCGGGCTGCGTGGCATGACCGAGGACCAGCGCCGCGACCAGACCGCCAACTACTGCGGGGCGCTGGGCTTTGCAGGTTATACGGCCATCGACATCAACGATGAGTACGGCAGCCTCGTCATGGACCTCAACCGCGACCTGCGCCGGGACTATGACTTTCAGAATCAGTACGAACTGGTGACGAACAACGGCACTGGCGAGCACATCTTCAATCAGCTCACGGTGTATGAGAACGTCCACAATCTGACGTTACCGGGTGGCGTGATGCTGCATGTCATGCCTTACGTCGGCTATCTCAACCACGGCTTCTACAGCTTTCACCCGAACCTCTACTACGCACTTGCCGTTGCCAACGGCTACGAGGTGCTGGCTCAGGGCGTGGCGACCCGCTTCGGCCGGGGTATTCTGGCTCAGCCGCCGGGCGGCGCGGCGCTGCCCGAGCTCCTGGCGCAGCGTGAGGACATTCCCATGTCGCGAATTCTTGCCAGTGCGAAGTTATCCAAGACAGGCTTCATCGGCACGCTGATCGGACGGTTGCGCCCGAAAGATGAAGGCCGCAAGTACGCGGCTGCACTGCGCAGGTTGTCCAAGGAGCGGCCGAACCTGCTCACATTCGCGGTGCTGCGCAAGACCAGCGATGACGCCTTCAAAATGCCCATTCAAACCCGCTACGAAGATGCGCTGGGTACTGAGGCGCTGCAACAGGAGTATCTGAAAGATGGCTGAACCGCAGATAGCCACACCGGAGATTGCCGGGCTGAGCATTCTGACCAAGGCGCGGCGCGAAGACATCCGCATGCATCCCTACCCGCACCTCGTGATTCACGATGCCCTGCCTACAGATCTGTACGCAACGCTGGAGGCGGGGTTTCCCACGCTGGAAGAGGTTGCCGGTGACGAGATCGGCAAGAACAACCGGGCCACACAGAAAACGGCGGAGCAGACGCTGGCCGACCCCAACGTGATCGACGAATGGAAGGCGTTTTTCCGCTACCACACGTCACGCGATTTCTATCTGGAGTTCCTCGAGCTGTGGGCGCCGACGCTCGAAACGATGTATCCGAACATCAAGCGTGACTTCGGTAAGTCGCTGGCCGAGTTCAGCGTCGGCATGCGTGCGTCTGGCCGCGATCAGGCGGCGCGCAACAATGAGTTCGACGTGATGCTGGAGAATGTCTTCGGTATCAATACGCCTGTGCGCGAGGTTTCCCAGGTGCGCGGCCCCCATGGAGACGTGTCGTACAAAATGTTTTCCTCGCTGCTGTACTTCCGTGACGCAGAAGACGACTCGACCGGCGGGGAGTATCAGCTTTTCGCGATGAAGCGCCGCCTGTTTCCGCAGCGCCTGCGCAAGAACATTCCGGTGCGGTATCTGGATGAGTCGAGCAAGGTCACCGTGCCTTACCGCGCCAATACCCTGATCCACTGGCTCAACGGCGCCCGCTCCGTGCACGATGTGTCGCCTCGCTCTGTGACGCCGTTCACCCGCCGCTACGTGGCGGTGGCTGGAGAGTGCTACGGTGGCCCGATCCCCGGCGGCTATTTTGCTCAGGACGAAGAGTGGAACTCGGCACTGGGTCGCGCCCGCACCTGGCTCAATCTCTAGATTCGAACAACGCCTCCACCCGATCAGCGGACAGCGCCAGTTCCCGGTGCAGCGTGCTGGCGACGAGCGCGCCATGTTCCGGCGGACGCGTGTCTTCGGCCAGCCAGCGGAGAAAGCCCTCTCGTACGAGGTTTTCCTGAAACTGCTTCACGTCGCGACGATAGCGAAGGGGCGCCAGTCGCATTGCCAGGCGGTGGCTGAGCGGTTTCCAGCTTAGACGATCGGCGAAGCAGGCTTCGCCCGCGCGCGGCTCGCAGTCGAGCACGAATGTGGGCTTCCCGGTGGCCAGGGCCTCGGTTGCCATGGAGACGCTGTCGCCGGTGACGACGAAAAGATCTGCGCTCGCCAGAATAGCTTTATACGGATTGCCGTTCGCTTGATCGCCCCAGCGATGGATGAACTTCGGACCGCTCAGCTTCTCTGCGAATACGCGCATGAATGCGTTCGGCGTGCGTCGGCTGGACGTGGCGAGAATGCTGCCGTTCAACTTCGCGACCTGCAGTGCGAATCGTTCAGCCAGCTTCGGCGTGAAAACGTAAGCACCGCTGTTGCCACCCAGCAGAACGCCGATTCTCGGCTTGGGCAGCTTTCTCCATGTGGTCTGCCACTGGATAAGATCCTCAGGCGGGGCCTGGTCGGAATTTGTCAGAGGGAAGTCATTGCAGAGGACATTGGCGGCTGGGGGAATGCGGTACTGCGGTGTTGTGATGACCAGGTCGAAGCACTCGGGTCGCGACCATGGGCGGCCGAGATGCACGAGTTTTGTTGAACCAGACTGCTTGCGCACCCAACGTGCTGCCAGCTCCGTGCGCCGGCCGGAGGAAATAACCAGGTCCGGCCACGGTTCAGACAATTGCTTTCGACAGCCCGCTCGGGTACCTGCGAGTGTGGGCCGCGAACGAAAATGGGTGGCAAGCTCCCAGGGCACGAACTGCAGTTCGCGTATGTCCACCTGCCAGCCTCGCCCCGCAAGCGCGGTCGCCAGGGCGTTCATCTGTGCATTGTCCCCGGCTTTGGCGCCGGACATGACCCACAACCGTTTTTCGTACCCGGCCTGCGACGCTAGAATCGGTTCCGTCATGAAGCGAACAGCTGCTTGAGAGGGATTGGATGATGCATCGAAAGGTTACTGGCCGGCAGGAGGTCGGGTGAGGGCGTATTCGAGCGCAGCATACCTCAAAGGCGGTCTGGTCGCCGTGCCCCTCGGGCTCTTCTGGTTGATTGCGCGCATGCTGCCGGTGGCCTGGGCCAGCGCCTTCGGTCGCCACCTTTTCTCCGCGCTTGGGCCGTTGACGGCTAAGCACCGCCACGTGCGCAACAATATGGCGGTGGTGCTCCGAAACCGGCCGGAAAAAGTGGATGAGGCCAGTCGGCAGGTCTGGGGA
>JAUIKX010000243.1 GCA_030430515.1 Gammaproteobacteria bacterium
GTCCGCTGATCACCCTAAACCGCAACCGGGCACACCTGCCTACGAGGGATAATAAATTCAGTAATTTGTATGTTGGTAAATTTGAACATGAAGTCGAGTGAGCGAAAGCGTGGTGCTGTTGCCGACTTTGCTGTAAGCAAGGTTTGTCTATGCTTAGGAAATCACCGAACGATTTCCCGACGCATGTCAAAATTTGCGCTGCAAGACCTCAACTGCTCCGCTGACGAAGAGGGTGTGCAGATTGCCATCGGCAATGCTGCCACACGCCTCAACGTTCGCGATGCGGTTGCGCTGGGACGCTATCTGACAAATCTGAACTTCGGCGAGCAACGAACCGGCTTCCGGGTGCCGGTGGAACTGCTTCTGAACGAACTGAAAGCCAGCCTTTCTTCCACTCTGGTTTACAAGGGCACGATCTACGACGCTGTGCCCATCGACCTGAGCCTCACTGGCATTCTGGTTAAGGCCAGCAAGTTCGAGGCCCCGGTCGGCGCAGAGCTCACCACGAGGCTCATCGTCGAAGACCACCTCGCGAAGCTTCGCTCGACCATCGTGCGTATCGACGGTTCGCTCGTTGCTCTGCATTTCAGCGAGTGCATGGAAGGTGGCGAGCTGAACCCGCCGCCCCAGCTCGGCCCGGTATTCAGCCGGCTCGAGCGCATCTATCTCAACCGTCGGCGGCAGGGTCTGGGGTAGGACGAACGGCTCCGCCAGATCAGAGCGATGCCGATGGATGAATCCTATCGCGAAGCTGGAAACTCATTGTTTCCAGATCCACGATGCCAACCGGTTTGTCGCTTTCATAAAGTTGGTAGGTGAAGTCTGCGATCTGCTCCGGCGTGTGAAATCGAACGGTGCTCGCGTCCAGCCCTTGAAGCTTCGTGTCTTTCAACGATATTCCGGTGAATTCCGTATCGATTGGACCTGGCGTCATGACCTTGATACGCATTGGGCTGCCAACCGCCTGAAGATCGAGATACAGGCCTTCGGTAAACGCAGTGGCAAAAAATTTGGTCGCGCTATATGGAACCGATCCGGGAAAAAGACTGTAGCCGGCCAGTGAAGTCACATTGATCAGACAGGCGTCCGTTTCTTTCATGGCCAAAGCAAAACGCCTCGACAAAGTCGCGAGAGCGACTGCATTCAGATCGATCATTGCCTGGAATTTTTCCGGCTGGACATCCCAAACGAAGTTCCAGTCACCAAGGCCGGCATTGTTGATCATCACGTCCATCCCCTGGTTGAGCGCCTCTGTGCAGACAGCCTCCAACTCATCCATATTCGAAAGATCAGCCGGAAAGGTCGTCACGCTCACGCCATACTTCTGCTCGATGTCCCGCTTGATCGACTCGAGTTTGTCGGACCGCCGAGCAACCAGAAAAAGGTTTGCTCCCTCAACCGCAAAGCGATAGGCCATTGCTTTACCTGCACCTGCGCTGGCGCCCGTTATAAAAACTGTCTTTTTTATTTCAACCTCGTCGATTTCCGCGGAACAATTGGTCCGTTCGGTTCGTATGCTGTGGGAGATGGAACGATATCAGGACAGCCAGCAGGACAAATCCCGCGGACACCCACAGACATGCGTCAAACCCGTACTCCTGAAAGACCCAACCGGAAAGAACAGTGCCTAACAGGCGTCCCAGCGCATTGGACATGTAGTAGAAGCCTACATCAAGCGACACGCCATCATGCTCTGCGTAGGAGACGATGAGGTAGGAATGAACGGCAGAGTTCACCGCGAAGACCCCACCATAGGCGAGCAACCCGACGACAATGGCGCCAACCGGGTCTGCGCCGATGCTCTGGCTGAGAACGATGCCGACGGGCAGGACGGCAAGCACCGCCCCCCAGCTCACCGCCGTACGACCATCAGGATGCCGCTTTCCGCGATTGCCCGTGATCGCCGGCGCCAGCGCCTGGATGAGACCGTAACCCATGATCCACCCCGCCAGCAGCGTGCCAACCGACAGGCTCGTCCAACCGAACTGAACCTGCAGGTAAACCGGTAACGCTACCACGAACCAGACATCCCGCGAGCCAAACAGAAACAACCGCGCAGCCGACAGCCAGTTCACCTCGCGGCTCTTGGAAAACACGTCGCGAAACCTGGGCTTAAAGGCCGACCGGCCGATACCCCGATCAAGAAAAACCGTCGTGCCGATTGCGACCACAAGAAGCGTTGCGACCATTCCCATAATCGCGCCCTGGAAGCCAAATCCGCCAAGCAACGCCCCACCCAGGAAAAAGCCGACGCCTTTCAGGGCATTCTTGGAGCCAGTCAGCGCGGCAACCCAGCGATACAGCTGCCCGTGCGCATCCTCCGCCAGCAGCTTGACGCTGCTCTTGGCGCTCATCTTGCTCAGATCCTTCGCTATGCCGGAAAGCGCCTGCGCAACCATGACGTAGGCCACCGTGAGCATCGAAGGATCGACGAGCAGCATGGAGAGCGCACCAACCTGAAGGAAGAGCCCGACGATGAGCGTTGATGCAAGCCCGAGCCTTGCGGCCAGCCATCCGCCCACCAGGTTGGTGACAACGCCGAAAAACTCGTAGAAAAGAAACAGGGAAGCGATATCGAGCGGGCTGTAACCAAGCTGGTGAAAGTGCAGAACCACCAGCATGCGCAGCGCGCCATCGGTCAGCGTAAACGCCCAGTAGGCAGCGGTGACGATGGCGTACTGCAGCACGCGCTTCAGCCCTTCGCGGAGACTTTCCGCACCAGCTCCATCATCCGGTGCACATAGCCGATCTCGTTGTCGTACCAGGCCAGCACCTTCACGTGCGTCCGGTCGATGACCATCGTCGAGAGCGCATCGACGATGCTGGAGCGGGTATCTCCCTCGTAGTCTACCGACACCAGCGGCCGCTCCTCATAGCCGAGGATTCCGGCAAGTTCGCCCTCAGCAGCGGCCTTCAGAAAACCATTGACCTCATCTTCGCTCGTCGGCCGTGCCACTTCGAACACGCAGTCAGTGACCGACGCATTGGCCACCGGCACCCTCACCGCCAGGCCAAACAGCTTGCCTCTAAGCTCCGGAAAAATTTCGGCAATGGCCGTAGCAGAGCCCGTTGTTGTGGGTATCAGCGAGGTGGCGCTGGCCCGGGTGCGGCGCAGGTCCTTGTGATACTCATCGAGCACGCTCTGGGTGTTGGTGATGTCATGAATCGTGGTGATCGAGCCATGTCGAATACCGAGCGATTCGTGAATGACCTTGATCACCGGGGCGATGCAGTTCGTCGTGCACGACGCGGCGGTGACAATGTGGTGCTTGTCGGGATCATAGAGGTGGTCGTTCACCCCCATCACGAAGTTCGGCGTGCCATCCTTGACCGGCGCCGATACAACGACCTTGCCCACACCTGCATCCAGATAGGGTGCCAGCGCTTGCCTGGACTTGAACCGGCCGGTGCACTCGACGACGACGTCCACCCCGAGCGCTGACCAAGACGTGTCCTCCAGGTTCTGATTGGAGGAATAGCTCACCCGCCTGCCATCGATCAGCAGGCCTTCGCGGTCATGAGCGACCGGCACGTCCCAGGTTCCATGCACGGAGTCAAACTGCAGAAGATGGGCTGCAGTTGCCGCATCACCGCCAACCTCATTGACGTGCACGATTTCCAGATCCGGCCAGTCCCAGGCTGCGCGAAGCGCCAGCCGACCCATGCGACCGAACCCGTTTACTGCGATACGTGCCGGCATAGCAACCTCAGAGCTGTGCGAGCAGCTGCTCTAACTTGACTTGGTCGGCGGCAAAATTACGGATCCCTTCCGCCAGCTTCTCGGTGGCCATCGCGTCTTCATTGAGCTGCCAGCGATAGGCACTTTCATCGAGCGCAATCTGCGCTTCGCCGTCTGTCGTCGCAGGGTCGAGCGTTCGGGTGAGCTCACCATCGTCTTCAGACAGCTCCTGCAGGAGAGCCGGGCTGATGGTCAGTCTGTCGCAGCCCGCCAGCGCTTCGATCTCTCCAGTGTTGCGGAAACTCGCGCCCATCACCACGGTCTGGTAACCGTGGGTTTTGTAGTAATTGTAAATGCGCCGCACCGAGAGCACACCGGGATCGGTTTCCGCGGTGTAGCTCTCCCCGGTCGCGTTTTTGTACCAATCGAGTATGCGACCAACGAAGGGTGAGATCAGAAACACACCGGCATCTGCACATGCCGCTGCCTGGCTGAACCCGAACAGCAGGGTCAGGTTGCAGTTGATGCCGTCACGCTCGAGCGCCCGTGCCGCTTCGATGCCTTCCCACGTCGCGGCGATCTTGATCAGCACGCGTTCTCTCTGCACGCCGTTGGCCTCATAGAGGTCGATCAGACGACGTGCTTTGGCGATCGTCGCATCGGTCTGAAACGACAGGCGGGCATCCACCTCCGAAGAAATCCGTCCGGGAATGACGCCGAGTATCTCAGTGCCGATATCTACCGCCAGCTTGTCGCAGCAGTTGGCAAGCTGCTCTGCATTCGATCCGCCCTCGGCCTCCGCCCACCTTCTGGACCGCACCAGCAACTGCTCGTATTCCGGCAACGCCGCCGCCTTCAGCAGCAGCGACGGGTTGGTGGTGGCGTCCAGCGGCTGGTACTGGCGGATCGCGTTGATATCGCCTGTATCTGCGACCACGTCGGTCATGGTTCTGAGCTGGGCGAGTTTGTCCATAAATTCTGAAGTGCCGGATGAAAACATCATTGTAAGATAGGAGGCACATGATCGTCGCACGCAACCGGTGAAACTCTGATGAAGGCAAGCAAGATGACCCGCCCGCTAAGCCTGGCTGGCTCAATGATGGCAACCATGGCCCGTGGTGGCCTCGGCGTCGGAGCGCAACCCGCTGCCGAGCGGCCGCCGTTGCTGTTCGAGCTCTACGAATTCGAAGGGTGCCCCTACTGCCGTCTGGTGCGGGAAGCACTGACGGAGCTGGATCTGGACGCACTGGTGTACCCGTGCCCGAAGGGTGGCGAACGCTTTCGACCGAAGGCGGTCGAGCTGGGTGGCAAAGCCCAGTTTCCTTTCCTGGTCGATCCCAACAACGGCCGTCAGCTGTACGAATCCTCCGACATCATTGCTTATCTTTTTGAGACCTATGGCGGCAGACCGCTACCCTGGCACTGGCAGGCAATGGCAATGCCCATGCAGAAACTGAGCTCGTCCCTTGCCGGCGCATCCCGGCTGGGCGCGGGCATGTACGCAAAGCACTCGAACGCACCGGAGCAACCGCTGGAGCTCTACTCCTTCGAGGCAAGTCCTTTCGGCCGGCTGGTTCGAGAGGCGCTCTGCGAGATGGAAATTCCCTACATTTCCAGGGCCATGGGCCGCACCACGGCCGCAGACTGGATGCCGCCCGCAATGCGCAGCGCCGCGAACCAAGCCTACGAACCGCAGACTCTGAACCGCCGCACGGTACTGGAACGCGCCGGTTCCGTTCGGCAGTCGCCCCCAGCTCGACGGCTCGGCGGCGTCCCCTTCGGTCCAGTCGGTCGTTTCGATCACGTTGCCCTCGTCGTCGTAGAACCAGGCTTCCTCGTCGCTGGAGAACCCGAAGCCAAACGAGTCGGGAGCGTCCCGCACGAAGACGACGTACCCGCCGATCCGGGCGAGGCTCTTCCCCCGGTCGGCGAATTTCTCCAGGGTGAGTTCGATCTCCTCGCCGCGTTTGGGGGCGCGAGGAGCGGGCGGGGGGGTGGCAGTATCGAG
>JAUIKX010000244.1 GCA_030430515.1 Gammaproteobacteria bacterium
GCAGCGGATATCATCCTCGCCGGTTTCAACTACGCGGATGCGCCATGCGTGGTCATCGTAGCGAAGGTGCAGGGCATCTTCGGCTTCGATGACTTCCACGCCGAGCACGGTGTTTGCATAGGTGCGCCAGTCGGCAAGGTTCGAAACGCCGATTTCCAGGTAACCCAGGGCGGTGATCGTGTTCTTGGACATGCTCGGTTCTCTCCCTATCGTCCGGTCAGTAGAGCGTTGTGGGTGGCAGCTCACCACCATACTGGTGCAGAGCCCAGGGTGTATAGGCGCCATCACGGGTATTACAGACGTGGGTGACCGCGGTCTGCAGGTCCCGCCACCAGCGCTCCAGACCATTTTCCTCCCAGACACCGGCTGATCCCGCGAGTCGGGAAAGCGGCGAGAGGGATTCGAACACGCGGTCGGTTGCGCGCACCTGGTTGCGGCGGAAGTTCAGCCGCTGCTCACGGCTGATCTCCTTGCCGGCGCTCACGTGCGCGTAGAGCTCGCTCATCATGGCCTGGAGATGGCAGCGGCTGGCTTCGAAATCGGCTTCCGCCACGGCCAGCGCGTTGAGATGGATGGGATCGGATTTCGCCACCGTGCCGGCGATTGAAACCCGGGACTCCATGTACTCCCGTTGGGCCCGGAGCAGGCCCTGGGCGATACCGAGCGTTCCGGCAGCAATTGCTGCGGAGAACATGACGCCGAACTTCAGGGCGTAGAGCGGGCTGTCAGGACGCCGCTCGCTGGCATAGACACCCTCGTACACTTTTTCGGCTTCGCTGACCCGGTGCTCCGGAACGAAGGCATCCTTCATGCGCACGTTGAAGCTGCCGGTGCCTTTGAGCCCCATGACGTTCCAGCTGTCGTCGACGATCTCGTAGTCGCCTCTGGGCAGAACAATGTGGCGCACATCCTGGGGGCCTTCCGGCAGGTTACCGTCCGCGTCTGCAACCCGGCAGCCGAGAATCACCCAGTCGCAGTACCTCGTGCCGGTGGAGTAGGGCCATTCGCCGCTCAGCAGATAACCGCCTTCAACCGGCCGCGCGATGCCGAACGGTGCGTAGGGGGAGGCGGTGAGGGTATCGGGGTCCTGGCCGTAGATCTCCTGCTGCAGGGTCGGGTGCATGAACGAGATTTCCCACGGATGCACGCCGACCACGCCGGCCACCCAGCCGGCGGAAGGCTGTGCAGCGGCCGTTGTCATCACCCAGTCGAGAAACTCGTTGGGGTGCGCTTCTTCGCCGCCGAGATCCCGGGCGAGTAGAAGTCGGAAGCCGCCCGAAGCTTTGAGCATCTCGATTGTTTTTGCGGTGAGGTTGCTGTCCCGATCGCCGGGAAGGGTTTCGTCTTGCAGACGCTCCGCGTGGTCCGCGATGTATTGTGCAGCAGCACCCATTTTCGTCTCTCCCTTTTCCCTGTGCCATGATCCTATGCAGGCGCCATCCATCGGACAAGCCGGATTTCGCTATAGTTGCTATCGATTTATACGATGTGACTGCTATGCCCGAGATCTCGACCAGACGCAGCCTGCGGGGCGTCAACCTGAACCTGCTGCCGATTCTCGGCGGCCTGCTCACCCACCGCAGCGTCACGATCACAGCAGAGCAGCTGCACATGAGCCAGTCCGCCGTGAGCGATGCGCTGGCGCGTTTACGCACACAGTTTCGCGACGAGCTCCTGGTACGCAGCGGCCGCCAGATGGTGCTCACACCGCTCGCGCATGAGCTCGCTGCGCCGGTAGGTGAAGTTCTGTCACGGGTGGAGGCGCTGGTGGATGTGCCGGAGTTCGATCCGATGCTGCTGGAGCGCGAATTCATTATCGCCACCGCAGACCCGGTGGTCATGACCATTGGCGGAAGCCTTTTCCGTCGCCTGCAGACCGACGCGCCGAATGTGAGTGTGCGTTTCGTCGAGTTGAGTGGCGCCGATCATGAGCGGTTGGGCAGCCTGCAACTCGATCTCGTGATCGTGCCCCGGGGTTTCATCAGCCAGCGCCGGTTTCAGGAAGCGCCGCTCTACGAAGAGCCGTTCGTGTGTATCTGCCGTCGCGACCATCCGGACGTACCGGGCCGTATTACCCGCGCGGTCTACTCGAAGCTTCCTCATGTGTCGTACCGCGTGGATGCTGGTGCCGAGGCCGGCATGGATACGCAGCTCATGGGCATGGCGCAGAACGATGTCGTCATGGTGCCGAGCTTTTCGTTGCTGCCGCTGCTGGTGGAGCAGACCGATGCCATCGCGCTGGTGCAGAAGCGGGTCGCTGAACGTTTCAAAGCCAGCGCCGCGATCGAGATTCATCCGACGCCGGTACCGACGCCACCGCTGGAGGTTTGCATGTACTGGTCTGCTGGTCACGAACAGGACCGGGCACACCAGTGGTTGAGAAACTGCCTTTCTTCTCTGGAGATCGACGAGTAGATGGCTCAGAAACGCGTTGCTCGCACTGTTACATCGACCACGACTTCCGCACCAACCCAGGTCGTGTCCAGCCATTCGCCGGTGCCGACGCCGAGTGCCAGCCGATCCAGCGTCGCCTGACCTTCCAGCACCAGCATTTCGCCAGACTCCTCCAGCGTGAAGCGGAATGTCACAGGTGTGCTTCTGTCTTTGATCGTCAACGTTGCCTGCGCTGCGTAGGAGCCATCGTCGAGCGTCTCGAGTTCGTTGGTGCGGAACACCGCGGTCGGAAAGGCTGCCGGGTCGAACCACTCGGCGGTTGCCAGCGTGCTGTCACGATCCGCATCACCGGTCTCCACTGCGGCGGTCTGAATGACGACCTCAGCGCTGAAGTCGTCTTCGCCCGGCTGCATGCGTATGTCTGCCTGCCAGTCGGTCCAGGTGCCGGTAAACGGTGCACCGGCCTGTTCGGCGGTAAAGCGGATACTGCTTTCAGCGTAGTCGACGATCCACGCTGGCAGTGCGGCTGGTGAGAATGTGCCATCAGCCTGCACATTGTGTTCGCCTTCAGCAACCGGTGATTGGGCAGGTGCAGGAATGAGCAGCGTGGCTCCGGCTACGATGATGAGCGCGCCGGCTGCTGCTGCCGGCCAGGACCACATGCGCTCTAGTATGTCGTCTTTGTCGATGAGCGCATGTTTGAGCGCTGCGCCGACATGCACGATACCCAGCACGAAAAGCGCTTTCGCCATGCCTTCGTGTACGGTCTCCAACGTGTGTTCCAGACCTTCGCTGGGCGCGACCAGATCCGGAAGCACAAAGAGATTGAACCAGCTCACCGAGTAGGCTGCGGCGGAAGAAAGCAGCCAGCCGCTCAGCGGCAGGGCAAAGAGGAACAGATAAAAAGCACAGTGGCTGAGTGTAGAGGCAAGGTGCTGCCAGCGGGGCATGCTGGCGGGCCAGGCGGGAGCGCCGGCTTTCAGGCGCCAGGCGAGCCTTACGATCGCCAGCATGAGCACGGTGATGCCGACGGATTTGTGCTGGGCGAGGATCGCGAGCTCAGCGAGTGCTGAACCGGCATCTTCGGCGGTTTCCGCGAGCACGTACTGGAGCACGATGAGCCCGGCAATGAGCCAGTGCAGCCAGCGGGCGGGTTGGGTGAAAGCGGCATTGGAATTGTTCATATCGATCTTTATACCTGCGCGACCCAATGGATGCCATTGAGCCCGCTGGCAGGTAGAGTGGCGCGTTTTGAGGAGGGTGGCTGTTGGGTCTTCACTGGATCGATGTGGTTGTGGTTTTTGCGCTCATGGGGGCGGTGACCTGGCTCGGGCACGGCTTGAGCGGCAACATCGAGGACCGGCGGGGTTTCTTCGAGGCGCAGGGTTCACTGCCCTGGTGGGCCGTGTCTGCCAGCATCATCGCCACGCTGGTCAGCTCCGTGACGTTCATCAGCGTACCCGCGGCGGTGTTCCGTGACGGTGGCAACCTCACATACTTCCAGGTGATTCTCGGCCTGGCTGCGGGCAAGTTCTTCATCTCCGGTCTGCTCGCCAAGCCGTACTACCTGTCGCGCGGCATCTCCACCACTTACGATTACATCTCAGCTCGCATGGATCGGGGCACGGGCGAATGGTCCATGGGCGTCGGACTGGTGCTCAGCGTCATCAACAGCGGCGTGAAGCTGCCGACCGCGAGCCTCGTGCTCGACGTGATCACCGGCTGGGGCCTGCCCATGTGCTCGCTGGTGATCGTTCTGTTCAGCCTGTTGTGGAGCGCGATGGCCGGCATCAAGACGGTGATCTGGACCGACTTTCTGCTGTTCGTGCTCTTCGCCGCGGGCGCTGTGTTCGCGCTGGTATTTGCGCTGGCGCAGGTTGAGATGCCGCTGGCCGAAGGGCTGCGCTTTCTGGACGATCAGGCCAAACTCGTGCTGTTCGATTTCTCCACAGACCCAACGGTGCGTTACACCATCTGGTCCGGCGTGTTCGGTGCCATCGGCCTCTCTATCGCGCTCGGCTCAACGCAGGGCACCTGGCAGCGTGTGCGCTCCTGTCGCAGCGTTGGCGATGCATACCGCGCCTACAACTACTCGGCCGCGTTTTATCTGATGCACCTGTTCATTCTGGGGGTTGGGCTCGCGCTGGTGCTCTTTTACACCGAGAATCCGCTGCCCGCGAGCGTACAGGACCAGCTCGCGACGTCTCCGGACCGCATCTTCCCGCACTTCATCGTCAGCGAGATTCCGCCCGGGATATCGGGCCTGTTCATCGCCGCGATTTTTGCTGCGGCGATATCGACTATCGACTCGTCGCTGACCGAGAACTCCGACATTACGGTGCGCCACATCTACGAGCAGTGGATCAACCGTGATGCCACCGAGGCGCATTATCTGATGGTTTCGAGGGTGGCGGTGCTGATCTGGGCCTTCGTGTTCTGGGGGGTGTCGATCTTCTTCAGTCGCTACTCTGCAGAGGGGCTCCTGGATCTGACGTTCAAGCTGCCGAACTACCTGTACGGCGCCATCTTCGGCACCATCGTGCTCGCCCGTTTCGGCATCGGCCGTATGGCCACCTGGGTGGTGGGCTTCGCTGCTGCGTGTGCGATCGTCGCCTGGCTCGCAAGCAACGATGTGGCGTTTTTTCTGTGGTGCCCGATCTCCGGCATGGCTATGGTAGGGATTGTCTGGATGCTGGAGCGCACACCGCCCGAGATGTCTGGAATTGTAGAAGTAAATGTAGAGAGCTTAGATGAGCAACGAAGAACAGAGTAAGTACTGGAACGGGGAAGCAGGGGAGACCTGGGTTGAGGCGCAGGAGCGTCTGGATGCGCTGCTTGAACCCCTGAACTCGGTGGCCCTCGGCCAACTGAATGTGAGTCCGGGGCAGAGAGTGCTGGACGTGGGCTGCGGCTGCGGTACCACGAGTTTTGCGTTGGCTGATTCCGGCGCGCACGTGACGGGCATCGATATTTCAGAGCCCATGCTGGCTCACGCCCGAAACCGCGCGGTGGGCCGTGATAATGTGGAGTTCAGTCACTGCGATGCGTCCACGGCGACGTTCGAAGAGCTGCACGACTGCCTCTTCTCGCGTTTCGGCGTGATGTTCTTCGATGACCCGCACGGTGCTTTCGGCAACCTGCGCAAAGCCATGAAACCCGGTGCGCAGCTGCTGTTCCTGTGCTGGCAGAAACCTGCCGATAACCCCTGGGTTTCCACGGTGGGTCGTGCGGTGCAGGCGTTTCTGCCTGAGCCTGAAGAGACACCCGATCCTCGCG
>JAUIKX010000245.1 GCA_030430515.1 Gammaproteobacteria bacterium
GTAGCCGTACTTGTCGAGCGCCTGCTTGAGGCCCTGCGTCTTCATCACATCGGTGTGCAACGCACTGCCGTGGTCGAACGGGTTGATGTCCTTTTCGATCCCTTCGGGATTCACATGGGTAATGAGCTCCATACCGCTGTCTTCGGCGATCGCCTCACGGAAGCGGTACATGGCCTGAAATTTCCAGCGGGTGTCCACGTGCATGAGCGGAAACGGCGGCGGGCTCGGATAGAAGGCCTTCTTCGCCAGGTGGACCATGACCGAGCTGTCTTTACCCACCGAGTAGAGCATTACCGGGTTTTCAGCCTGGCTCACCACCTCACGCATGATGTGGATGCTTTCGGCTTCCAGCGCATCGAGGTGCGACATGCTGACCACTTTGCGCTCGCCACGCCGACGATCCTTGTTCTTGACGATGACCGGCTTGGTGGACGGGTAGGAAACGGTTGCCAGATAGGCGCGGGTACCGTCGCTCAACGCCACATCGTGAGTCTTTTCCGCCCCGGACCACTCCCGGAACAGGCTGGTCACACTGCCGTGCGGCCAGAACATGGACGTTTTGCCGTCTGCAAGCACAGTCAGCGCATCCTTGAGCGTGTCGAGCGTAAGCTCTTTCACATAGACCCAACGACGCCCCATGCGCGGGTCGTTGGCGAACACCATGGTGCCGAAGGTGGCATTTTCCACCACCTGCACAATCAGCACATGCCAGCGCTTGCGCTTGGCTTCCGCCTCGAGCATCTCCCGCGACAGCTTGATCGGCGCATGCCCTTCTTCGTCGAGCACTGCCTCCACTTTCAGCGTGGCCGGCAGCAGCTCGGCCTTTTCGATCATCCGTTCCGTAGAGCGCAGCGACTGGCTGGCACTACCCAGCATTTCGTGCACACCCTGGGTGTCCCAGTATGTTGGCTTACCCGCGTCACTGACGCGATTTTCAAAGACCTCGGTCGGCAGAGTCACCGGCACCTCCTGATGTGTCGTGATTTGCAAATTCTAACCGACAATCATCATTTGGCAAGGTGTCAAAAGTGTGAATTAACGCACACTTTTGTAAATACAGCGTTTTACGACAAAAAGAGGCCCGATCAACAGGCTAGCCGTTCTGCTCGAAGTGGTAGTCAGCCTGATCGGGCGCCTTACACTGCTGCCAGAAGTCGACCAGCCGGAATGGCCAGTTCTGGGTCACGCGGCCGGCGGCATTTTTGTACCAGGTGCTCACCGCGGATTGCCCCCAGGCCATGCCCGCGTTACCCGCATCGATGCGCTCGTTGTACTCGTCATGCGCCGATCGCGTGACGTCCATCAGCGTGCCGCGACCACGCCCGGCCAGCTCCGCCAGACATCCAAGGATGTACCGCACCTCGCACTCCGAGAAAAAGATGATGCTGGAGTTAACCACGATATTGGTGTTCGGCCCGTAAGTGCAGAACAGGTTGGGGAAGCCGGGCACGCTGATGCCTTTGAACGCCCTCGGGTCACCCTGCCAGTGATCGTGCAGTTCAACGCCATTACGGCCATAGATCTGCATGGGGGTCAGAAAATCGCTCGCACTGAAACCGGTGCCGTAAATGAGCACATCGAAGTCGTGCTGTTCGCCATCTGACGTCTCGATACCATCTGCATTGATCGCCGCAACGCCGTCGGTGTTGAGCACCACATTGTCCCGCAGCAGGGCCCGGAACCAGCGGCCGTCGTCGATGAGGGCCCGTTTCGCACCGAACGGATAATCGGGCGTGCACTGCTCGACGAGCGTCGGCTCAGAGCCGATGACTTCGCGCATCGCCTCCAGCAGCTGCTCCCGCATCTGCTCGTTGGCCTCGCTGACCGACCGCTCCGGTCGGTTCCAGCCGTCTTCGGCCGTGACCGCCGCCAGGAGCCCTTCCGCCGATTTCCAGAACATCGAGAAGCGGAACCATTTCGCGTAGAACGGCACATGAGCCATGAGCCAGTTGACGCCGTCGGGTATCTCGCTGAAATACTGCTCGTTGAGCACCACCCAGGGCGCGGTGCGCTGAAACACGGTCACGGATGCCGCGCTTTCCGCCACGTGCGGAACGAACTGGAAAGCACTGCCACCGGTGCCGATGACGCCGACGCGCTTACCGGCAAAGTCGACGCTGTGGTCCCAGCGGGCGGAATGAAATGCGGGGCCCGCAAACGTGCCCAAACCCGGCAGATCGGGCATCTTCGGGCGGTTGAGCTGGCCCACGGCGCTGATCACCGCGTCAGCTTCAAGCACCTGGATCTCATCATCCGCGCCGCGAACAGTGACCCGCCAGCAGCCTCGAGCCTCATCCAGCCGCATTTCCAGCACCTCAGTTTCGAAGCGAATGTTCGCGCGGAGCCCATAGTCGTCGGCCGTTTCGGAGAAATACTCCCTGAGCACAGGCTGGCTGGAAAAATACTGGGGCCAGTTCTTGGGCCGGAAAGAATAGGAGTAGACGTGGTTCCCGCTGTCTACACGGCAGCCCGGATACGTGTTCTCGAACCACGTGCCGCCCACGTCCGGATTTTTCTCGATGATCTCGAAGTCGATGCCGGCCTCTTTCAGCCGGATGCCACTGAGCAGCCCGGACATACCTGCACCGATCACCAGCACTCTGAGCCCGGCCAGACGCTCGGCATCCACCTGCTTCAGAGCCGGCTGAGCGTAAGCGTCTTCGCCATTCATCGACAGCTCAGCGGTTAGAAACTCGAGGTACTCACCGCTGACATCCTGGCTCGTCAGATAGCCGATCATTTCCAGAAGGGCGCTTTCGCTCAGCGTGCCGGCACCGGCACCCTCTTCGTCACGCACGCGGGAAATGATATCGAACGCAAGCTCACGAGCTCTCTGTTGCAGCGGCTCCTCGATGCCATCCTGAGGATCACCGAGAAACTCGGGCTGAGGCCGGATGTCTGAACGTATGAGATCGAGATCTCCCGTCAGATGAACCAGCGCCAGCATGAGCGTCGGAATATGCGCATCCTGAAGCGCGCTGCGGATCTGCTCGTCGGTGATCTCGCTCGAAATCGCCCCCATTTCCCTCTCCCTCGCTCTGATATCGGAAAACTGACGCGAGAGTCTAACCTACGGAGCGGGCGAAGGAAGCGTCAGCCGGGTTGGAAAAAGCGCCGGTAGATCCGCCGGGCGGAAGCCCTCGGGCTCGACAGCATCTGCCTCAGCACCCGAACCGCAAGACCTGCGTTCGAGACCGGATAGCCTGCCTGAGCGAGTGCCGTCTCGTGGAACACCCAGAAATCATCACTCCTGCCTTCGAGCCGGGCGCGGGCGAGAAATTCGAGGTAGTTCTCCAGACGCTCCGCGATCCGAGCATCAAACACCGGCGCTTCGAGAAACTCTCTTCCGTACATCTGCAGGAGCTCCAGGTTGGACGCCAGGAGCTTGTTGAAAGACTGCGTCGTCCTGCTGGTCACGGAGTCTTCATTGCTGCCGACGTCGGTCAGCACCTCGTGCACCATGCCAAAGTCCCAGTCACGCAGCGTTTCGTAACAGGCCATCACATCCGCGTGCAGCCGGCTTTCATCGTAGAAGGGCTGCCGCCGACGCACCACTTCGGCGCGGAAGAGGATCCCCGAAGGAGAAAGGAACGGATAGGTCTCGCCGAGCAGCACCCGGCGCGCAATTTCCCGCCCGCCGAATACGGACCGGTCGGTTTCGAGCTCGTTGGATGTCAGGCGGCTGCCCCACTGGATGTGCGAGCCGACCATCCCGACGGACGGGTTCGCTTCGGCTACCGCCACGCTCTTCTCGATGCATTCGGGACGGAGCAGGTCGTCGGCCTGAAGGATGCGCAGGTAGTCGCTCTCCTGCGGCATGAGCGCCACCGCCACATTGTGGTTTTCTATGACCGGCACCGTCTCCGGATTGCTCACCACCTCGATACGCGCATCGTCAGCCGCGATCTCCCGGGCAATCTCCCCGGTTCTGTCCGTACAGGCGTTATCGAGCACGAAGTAGCGCCAGTTCGAGTAGGTTTGGCCGAGCACACTTTCCATACAGTTGCGCACGAAGCGCTCACCGTTGTAGAGCGGAGACACGATCGTGACCAGCGGCGGCTGCATCGGAGTTCCTTATCAATGACCAGTGCGCCGATTGTAACCGTCCGAGACGCCAATTCGTGCGGCAGCCCGCACACATCGCGGTTACACAGCCCAACGGCACCGCTACACTGTCTGAGTCTTTTCAGCACAAAGGCCAGAACGTGCACTTCGAACCGCTCAAACTTGCCGGCGCATTTCTCATCAGCCCCGAGCCCATCGAGGACGAACGCGGTTTCTTTGCACGCTCTTTCTGCCAGGATGAGTTCGCGGCGCATGGGCTCGAAACCCGGATCACCCAGTGCAATATCTCCTTCAATACCCACCGCCACACGCTGCGGGGCATGCACTATCAGGCGTCGCCGCACGGCGAGGTAAAGGTCGTCAGATGCACCCAGGGCGCGATATTCGATGTGATCGTCGATCTGCGGCAGGACTCGCCCACCCGCCTCGAGTGGTTCGGGGTCGAGCTCTCAGCCGGAAACCGGAAGATGCTTTACATACCTACGGGGTTTGCTCACGGCTTTCAGACGCTGACGCCAGACGCCGAGGTGTTCTATCAGATGTCGACCCTGTACGTGCCGGAGTCTGCCCGGGGCATACCCTGGGATGATGTGGATATCGGCATCGACTGGCCGCAAGCAGACCAGCGCATCGTTTCCGATCGGGATCAGGCGTTCACTCCGGTTGCAGATGGTTACGACATCTGACCGTCAAACCGTTTTCAGCTCGCGTAGTCCATCTTCGCGGCATATTCGCCGATGTCACTGATGCACTGCTTCTGCAGCGCTACGCCGCGCAGGCCGTTCTCAAACTGGCGATACCATCGCACGGTCGTGGTGATGGCTTCCTGCGCCGACCAGGCCGGATGCCAGCCCAACCGCTCTTTCGCTTTCTCGATGCTCAGCTGCAGCAGCTGCGCTTCGTGAGGATGGCCTTCAGACTGCACTTCGTAAGCACCCTCGCCCCAGGCATCAAGCGCCAGCTTCACAAGCTCTTCAACGGTCAGCTCTGAGCTTTCCTCCGGGCCGAAGTTCCAACCTTCCGCAAAACGGGCACCATCCTCGAGAAGACTTGCCGCAAGCCAGAGATAGCCACTCAGGGGCTCCAGCACATGCTGCCAGGGGCGCACCGCGTTCGGATTACGCAGGAAGAGCGTCTCGCCGCGCGAAAGCGCCCTGACAAAGTCAGGCACCAGCCGGTCCTCTGCCCAGTCACCGCCGCCGATGACATTTCCGGCCCGTGCGGAAGCCACCAGCGTGCCGCTCGGGTTAGAGAAGAAGGAACGCTGATAGGAAGAAACGACCAGCTCCGTACAACCCTTACTCGCGCTGTAGGGGTCGTAGCCGCCCATCGGGTCGGTCTCCTCGTAATGTTTGTGCTGCTCGATGTTCTCGTAGCATTTGTCGCTGGAGACCACCACGCACGCTTTGACGCATGGCAGGTGCCGAACTGCCTCGAGCACGTTGACCGTACCGATGACATTGCTTTCGAAAGTTTCTACCGGCTCCCGGTAGGAATAAGGCACCAGCGCCTGAGCCGCGAGATGGAGAACCACATCGGGCTGCGCTGCATCCATCGCCTTTCGCA
>JAUIKX010000002.1 GCA_030430515.1 Gammaproteobacteria bacterium
AGCGGTGAGTTCGAAATGCTGGAGATGACAAAAACGCTGGGCGTGCTCAAGCGGGTCGGGAGGTAATCATGCAGGTACAGGGTGTTCACCACGTCGCTTACCGTTGCCGCGACGCTAAAGAGACCGTGACGTTTTACCGTGACGTTCTGAATATGGAGTATCAGCTGGCTTTCGCGGAGAACGAGGTACCGTCCACGAAAGAGCCCGATCCGTACATGCACGTGTTTCTCGATGCCGGCGGTGGCAACGTGCTGGCCTTTTTCGAGCTGCCCAACTCACCGGAGATGGGGCGCGATCCGAACACGCCTGAATGGGTGCAGCACATCGCGTTCAAACTCGGCACCCATGAAGAGCTGCTTGCTGCCAAAGCGCACATCGAAGGGAAAGGTATCGATGTACTCGGCCCGATCGATCATGGGCTGTTTGACTCCATTTACTTTTTCGATCCCAACGGCCACCGGCTGGAGTTAGCCGCTGACAAAGGCACAGATGCGGATCGGGCGCGGGCTCGAGCCGTAGCTGATGAGATGCTCGAAGAGTGGAGCCGCACAAAACGTGCACCGCGCCAGGCGTCCTGGTTACACGAGCAGGAACTTAAGCGGTGATCGATGAGACGCATGATCCGGATCTGCTCAGCTGGGTTGAATCGGCCAACGGTCCGGAAGCGGATTTTCCGATACAGAATCTACCTTTCGCAGTGCTACGTCGGAATGGGACGGCAGAGCGGTTTCGGCCAGCTCTCGCTATTGGTGACCAGGCGCTGGACCTGCATGAGTTGCATCGAACCGGGCTGATTCGATCTTCCGCGCTGGATGCATGCATGGGCTCAACGCTCAACCCGCTGATGGCGCTCGGCGCAGCGGTTACCGCGGGCTTCCGGCGCGATCTGAGCCGCTTGCTGCGGGTAGACTCGAAGCATGTGAAAACCCTGGAAACCTGTCTCATACCGCTGTCTCAGGTCGAGTATGCGCTGCCTTGTGAGATCGGTGACTACACAGATTTTTTCACCTCCATCCACCACGCCACCAACACCGGCAGGTTGTTCCGGCCTGATTCGCCGCTGCTGCCCAATTACCGCTGGGTGCCCGTTGGCTATCACGGCCGCAGCTCTTCGATCGGCGTGTCTGGTCAGACGTTCCCAAGGCCTCGTGGCCAGATCGTGCTGCCCGGTGAAGAGTCGCCGGTGTTCGAAGCCTGCCGACGATTGGACTACGAACTGGAGCTCGGCATTTTTGTCGGCGCAGGCAATGCACAGGGACAGCCGGTTCAGATGGATGATGCGGCAGATCACGTGTTCGGTCTCTGCCTTCTGAACGACTGGTCGGCGCGGGATATTCAGGCCTGGGAGTATCAGCCTCTGGGGCCGTTTCTCGCCAAGAACTTTGCCACCACCATTTCGCCCTGGATCGTCACATCAGATGCATTGGCGCCTTTTCGTGTGCCGTGGACCCGCGCCGACGGCGAGCCCGATGCGCTGCCACACCTATCTTCCGAATCCAACCGAACGCAGGGTGCCATCGACGTGCACCTGGAAGTGCAGATCCAGACAGCCAGCATGCGCAGTCAGGGGCTACCGCCGTATACGCTCTCGCGCAGCAACTTCACCGACTCTTACTGGACCGTTTCTCAGCTTGTTGCGCACCACACTTCCAGCGGCTGCAACCTGCGCGCTGGGGATCTGCTCGGCAGCGGCACGATGTCAGGCGCTGTAGCCGGCAGCGAAGGTGCCCTGATTGAAATTACCCGCGGCGGAGCGAACCCAGTCAGTTTGCCCAATGGGGAAACGAGGGCCTTTCTCGAAGATGGCGATACCGTGATTCTCGGCGGTTACTGCGCCCGTCAGGGCTTTCGTCGGATCGGCTTCGGAACCGCAGTCGGCACCGTTTTACCTGCGGCCCCAGGCGCTGCATGAAGATCTCTTCAGTAGCAATGGGGCCCATTCGTCCTATTGGTCCTGAACCTGCGACGCCAGAAGGTTGTTCAGAACGTACTGAAGAATACCGTTGCTCTGGAAGTAGGCGATTTCGTTGTCTGTATCCAGGCGGGAGGTAACCGTCAACTCCCGCGAGCCGTTTATGACGACGGTTACCGGCTGTCTCGGCGTGAGCTCCCGAACGTTAACCGGTAGACGCACGTCGATGGTTTCATCTCCTGAGAGCTCGAGCGTCATGCGTGAGTCACCGTCATTGAACTGCAGGGGCAGCACACCCATTCCGATGAGATTGGACCGGTGTATACGTTCGAAACTCTCTGCAAGCACCGCTTTGATGCCGAGAAGCCGGGTGCCTTTTGCTGCCCAGTCACGGCTCGAGCCTGTTCCGTACTCGCGACCGGCAATGACGACCAGAGGTGTCCCTTCGCCCTGGTAGCGCATGGCCGCATCGTATATCGACAGTCGATCTCCTGAAGGTACATGCCGGGTCATTCCGCCCTCGACCCCGGGAACCATCTCGTTTCTGATGCGGATGTTGGCGAACGTCCCGCGTACCATCACCTCATGATTGCCTCTTCTCGAGCCGTAGGAGTTGAAGTCCTGCACCTGCACACCGTGCTGCTGAAGGTACTCCCCAGCGGGGCTGTCAGGCTGGATGGCGCCGGCTGGCGAAATATGGTCGGTGGTCACCGAGTCGCCCAGGAGCGCCAGAATGCGGGCACCACGCACGTCGATGTGTTGCTTTTCTCTATCGCCCGCGGAAAAGAACGGCGGTTGTTTTATGTAGGTTGAATCCTCCCAGCTGTAAGTCGTAGAAGCATCGACCGCCAGATTTTTCCAGGCCTCCGGTCCGGTGAATACGTCGCTGTACTGACGTTCGAACATGGCTTCTGATACCGCTGCCATCGCCTCTGACAGCTCGATATTCGTCGGCCATACATCACGAAGAAAGACTGCCTTTCCATTCCTCGAGGTGCCCAGTGGTTCGGTCGTCAGATCGATACGTGTCGTACCCGCAATGGCGTAGGCGACGACCAGCGGTGGCGATGCTAACCAGTTTGCGCGCACTTCCTGGTGAACGCGTCCTTCGAAGTTCCGGTTGCCCGACAGAACGCTCGATACAACCAGGTCGCCTGCCTCGATGGCCGTGGAAATCGGTTCGGGCAACGGGCCGGAGTTCCCGATGCAGGTGGTGCAGCCATAGCCCACCAGGTTAAAGCCCAGCGCATCGAGTTCGTCCTGAAGACCGGTTTTCTCGAGATACTCGGTAACGACCTTGGAGCCTGGCGCCAGCGAGGTTTTCACCCATGGCTTGACGGTAAGGCCGAGTGCCCTGGCTTTTTTTGCGAGCAGACCGGCTCCGAGCATGACCGCCGGGTTCGACGTATTGGTGCATGAAGTGATCGCTGCGATCACCACGTCGCCATGGCTCAGCTCGAAATCTTCTCCTGGTACGGGCTGGCTGCGTTCCCTGTCCTGACCTTTTCCGGCAAGCTCCAGCGTTTCGTCGAAGGCCGTGTTCAGGTCGGCCATGTTCACCCGATCCTGCGGTCTTTTCGGGCCGGCCAGGCTGGGTACGACGGACCCGAGGTCCAGCTCCAGTTTATCGCTGTAGGACGCCTCTGCGCCGGGTTCCCGCCACAAGCCCTGTGCCTTGCTGTAGGCCTCTACCAGCGCAATGGTCTCCTCTGAACGATCGGTCAGCCGCAGATATCTCAGTGTCTCGGCGTCTACCGGAAAGAAGCCGCACGTCGCACCATATTCCGGTGCCATGTTGGAAATGGTTGCACGATCCGCCAGCGATAAGGCATCAAGACCGTCGCCGTAGAACTCCACGAATTTGCCTACAACGCCCTTCTCGCGGAGCATTTCCACGACGCGCAGAACGACGTCAGTAGCCGTCACGCCTTCGCTGGTGCGACCGTTCAGCTTGAAACCGACCACTTCGGGAATGAGCATGGAAATCGGCTGGCCCAGCATGGCGGCTTCGGCTTCGATACCGCCGACGCCCCAACCGAGAACGCCGATGCCGTTGATCATTGTCGTATGGCTATCCGTACCGACGAGCGTATCCGGATAGGCCAGCAAATCTCCATGTCCTTCTCGCGACCACACGACTTGCGCAAGATATTCCAGGTTGACCTGGTGGCAGATGCCCGTACCCGGTGGGACCACGCGGAAGTTGTCGAATGCTTGCTGGCCCCAACGCAAAAAGCGGTAGCGTTCTCCGTTGCGTTGCATCTCCATGGCAACGTTCTGCTCGAACGCCTGGTCCGAACCGAACTGGTCCACCATCACGGAGTGGTCGATGACCAGGTCGACCGGTGAGAGCGGATTGATGATCTGCGGATCGTAGCCCGCTTCAACGGCGACGCTGCGCATCGCGGCGAGGTCCGCTACTCCCGGTACGCCTGTGAAATCCTGCATCAGTACCCTTGCGGGTCGAAATGCGATTTCCTCAGCCTTTGAGGGGGTTTCGCCCCGGCGAGCAAGACTTTCGATATCCTCTGTGCTGACCGTCTGCCCGTCCTCGTGGCGCAGCAGATTTTCCAGAAGAATTTTCAGGGAGTACGGCAGCCGGGAGATACTTCCCAGGCCGTTGGCCGCGGCCTCCGGAAGGCTGTAGTAGCGGTACGTTGTGCCAGCGACATCCAGCGTGCGCTGAGCATTGTAGGAATCTGTACTCATGGCCGATCTCCTTTATCGTTGCTCTGCTCTGTCAGCAACAGCATAACCAACCGGCTCCGCCTTAAGACAGTGCCGCGTTTATCAGGAGTCGGTGAGCTCGGTCGCCATCGTCTCGAGAAACGTCTGCTCGAGCGCCTCTACGGCAGCTCGCAAGCCATCTGGATCGACAAAGGTCCGGTGATCGTAGGCCTGCCCCGGACTGTATTTCTGGGAGAGGTTGTACTGCTCGGGGTGCGAAGAAACCCAGATGTCCAGCGGCATGTTTTTCTGTCGAAAGTAGGTGTTGGCGAAATCGGTCGCCACGCCTGGGTAAGTTGGCTCGATCAGCAGGCGTTTACCGTCGTTGATCGAACCCATATTGATGATCCCGACGCGATAGCTGCTTCCTGCCTCATTTACACGCCAGGTATAACTCGAGCTGCCTTCGGTGTGTCCGGGGTGAAGATGTGTGGTGATCTCGATGTCGCCCCAAGCGAATGACTGACCGTCGGCCAGAATCCGGTCGACTTCTATGGGTTCGAACAGAAACTCCGCGCAGTGGCCAAAGTGAGCGTCGCTGGCCCCGCCGTCGGCGAGCACGCGTGCGTCCTTCTGTGTCGCCCACACTTCGGCGCCCGTGAGTGCTTTGATTTCCGCCATTGCTGCCGTGTGGTCGAAGTGGGCCTGCGTGGTGAGCAGCACACGTACGTCCTCCAGCTGGAACCCCAGGGACGTCATGTTCTTGCGAATCTGTTGGGTGGAATCCGAAAGTCCTGTGTTGACAAGAATGTGTCCGTCGTCGGAGGTGATGAGAAATACTGATAGGCCCGCGGTGCCGACCGAGTACAGATTGCCGATCACGCGAAATGCAGGGTATGGCGCGCTCCAGCTCGCCGGGAACGCTGAGCCCTCGGGCAGGCAGGTTTGCGATGCATGCGCAGGTGCGCATATGCCGAGCGCGACCAGCGCCCACAGAGCCGCCTTGCGTCTTATGATCTTCGTCAGTCGTCGGTTGGGCACGCAATGCTCCCGTGCTTCTGTTGAGGTACACCTTACCATCGGGAAGGATGTCCGGCCGCCTTCGTCTTCTGAAATGGTTGAGCGGTTGCTAAGCTGCAGGTTTCGAAGGACCGGAGTATCGGTGATGACCGCCAGGGATGTTGTACACGCCTTTTACGCGGCGGGCGCTGCGGGCGATCTTGCTGCTCTGATGGCACTGTTCGACCTGAATGCCGTTTGGGATAACCGGATTGACGACAATCCGCTGGGCGGTCGTTTCGAAGGCCTGCAGGATATTCGCGAAAAGCTGCTCGAGCCGTTGTTCGAGTACCTGCCGCAGGGCATCGAGACCGAGGTGGAAAGAATCATTTCCAACAGCGGTACGGTGGTTTGCCTGAACACCGGTCGGGGTGACACCGTGGATGGTCAGCGGTTCGAAAAGCGGTATGTGCACGTGTTCGATTGCGCAGACGGGTTGATCGTTGGTGTGACGGAGTTTCGCTCGTGAGCAGCGAGCCTCGTGAGGACCTGGCGGAGCTGATCGCCTCCGGTGTCGTCACAAGGCCGTTACCGGAACCGACACAGGACCTGGCCCAGGGTCTCGCGAACATCAATGAATTCGGATTCACCATCTATCCACGGGCGCTTTCAGACGGCATGCTCGCACGAACCAGGGCGGCGCTGTATCGGGAGGTGGAGAGAGATCGCGCCAACGGCGCCCATCTACCCCACCCGTTCGACGCGGAAGCATCCACGAATACGCGGGTCTGGAATCTGCCGAGCAAAGACCGTCTCTTCGAGGCAATGGCGACTCACCCGGTCGCGCTCGACTACGTGAAGGCGACGATCGGCTGGCCGGCGCGTCTTTCCACGCTTTCCGGAAACATCAACTTCCCGGGTTCCAGGGCCTGCCTGTTTCATGCCGATCAGATCTGGGCGCCGGAACCCTGGCCGCAGGGCCCACTGGGACTCAACTGCGGTTGGTTGCTGGACGATTTCACACCGGAAAAAGGCAGTACTCGGCTGTTACCGGGCAGCCACCGGCTCAACCGTCTGCCAGATCCTGAGGACGAAGCGGTGGCGCTGACTGCTGTCGATGCGCCGGCGGGTTCACTACTGATTTTCGAAAGCCGGCTTTGGCATCAGACCGGAGACTTCAGTGCAGATTCCGGACAGCGGGCCGCCATCTTTGCGTTCTATCAGAAGCCGCTCTACGTGCCTGCTGAGAACTGGTTCCTGCAGACACGTCAGGATGTGCTTCTGCGCGCTTCGGACGAACTGCTCACGCTTCTCGGCTTCAAGGACCCCTACCTGGGGCGCGAGGACTGATCAGGGTAGTATGAGCGTTCGAAACTGCATCGAGGTGCTGCCATGCGATTGATTTCTGCTCTGCTGGGTGCTGCTTTGCTGGCGCTGGGCCTTTGCTCTTTTGCTCACGGCGATGGGCTTGCGGTTGGAGATCGCGCCCCCGACTGGACGCTGCCGGGTTCCGACGGCCAGACGCATTCGTTGAATGCGCTTCGAGGCCGACATGTTGTGCTCGCCTGGTTTCCAAAAGCCTTCACCGGCGGCTGAACCCTCGAATGCAAGTCGCTGCGTGACAGTGACCGGGAGATACGCAAATTCGATGTGGCTTACTTCATGGCGAGCGTGGACTCCCTCGAGGACAACACCGCCTTTGCCGAGAAGAACGGCGCGACTTTTCCGGTTCTGGCAGATCCCGGAAAAGAGGCTGCTAAAGCGTATGGTGTGCTTGCCATGCTGGGCTTTGCGAAGCGTTGGACGTTCTATATCGATCCGGAAGGCGTGATTGTGAAAATTGATAAAGATGTGGATCCGCGAACTGCCGGCGCGGATCTTCTTGAGCATCTGACAGCGTTGCAGGTACCGCCGGCTGACCTGGAACCCTGAAGCTCCGGCCAGCCGGGACGTCTGGTGCAGCCCTAGACGCGTTCGATGATGATTGCCGGCGCCATACCACCGCCCGCGCACATGGTGATCAGCCCGCGTTTTTTGCCCTGGCGCTCGAGCTCATCGAGAACGGTGCCGATCAGGATGGAGCCGGTTGCGCCAATCGGGTGACCGAGCGCCATGGCGCCGCCGTTGACGTTGACCTTCTCGCGATCGAGGTCCAGATCACGAATGAATTTTTCGGTGACGACGGAGAACGCTTCGTTGATCTCCCAGAGGTCGATGTCGTCCTTGCTGAGGCCTGCCCGTTCGAGCACTTTCTTTGCTGCCGACACCGGCGCATTCAGCATCAGCGTTGGGCAGTCACCCATGTTGGCGGTAGCGACGATGCGTGCGCGCGGGGTCATGCCGGATTTTTCGATGTAAGACTGCGAAGCCAGGAGGATGGCGGCTGCACCGTCGACGACACCAGACGAGTTGCCGGCATGATGCACGTGGTTGATCTTGCCTTCGAGCTGGGGGTACTTCTTGTAGATCATCGAGCCGAATGTCGTGCCGTCTTCGGTGAAGGCCAGGTTCATGAAGTTGTCGAACACCGTCTTCAGCTCGGCGAGCGATTCCATCGTAGTGCCGGGACGGGGGAACTCCTCGCGATCCAGCGCCAGCGTACCGTCGTCGTTGTAGACCGGGATCAACGACTTGTCGAAACGACCTTCGGCGATGGCACGGGCGGCTCGCTCCTGGCTGACTACCGCCAGGCGGTCTACCGCTTCGCGGTCGATGCCCTCGAGGGTGGCGATGGCATCGGCGCACACACCCTGCTGGGTCTGCGGGTGCAGTTCGCGCAGATGCAGATTGCCGGCGTCGAAAACCGGAGGAATGCTCGGGTCTCGCATGGTGGCGGTGAGGCTCATCATTTCCGTGCCGCCCGCGATTACCAGATCTTCCATGCCGGCCATGACCTGGGCTGCGCCCATGTTCACTGAGGTGATGCCTGAGCCGCAGAAGCGGTCGAGGGTCACGCCGGATGCTTTGACGTCGTAGCCGGCATCCAGAGCGGCCATCCGACCCAGGTCGAAGCCCTGCTGACCTTTCTGGGAGCTGGTACCCCAGATCACGTCATCAATTTCCGCTGTGTTGAGGTTGTTGCGCTCTGCGATTGCCTTGAGCACCGTGGATGCCAGGCGCTGCGGATGCAGGTGCGCGAGGGCGCCACGGCCCTGTTTGCCGATGCCGCGCGGTGTGCGGCAGGCGTCGATGATGTAAGCGTCGGCCATGGAGATACCTCTTCTGGTCAGGTTAAAGCACCAGATTCTAGCGGATTTGGGTCTCAGGGGGCGTAGAACAGATTGCTGGCGTCGGTGTGGCTTTCAAGGGCGTCTACAGCCAGGAGCACAGCGGCCGCCGTCCAGGTCGGGCGCTCGTCGGGCCAGAGCACTTTTTCGGCAAACTGGTAGCCGGTCCACCACGAGCCGTCCTCAGCCTGATAGGCGCTGAGCAGGTCAAACAGCTCGCGGGCCGTTTCCTGCTGGCCGACGGCTGCGTAGGACATTACGAGCTCGCAGCTCTCGGCGATGGTGACCCACGGTTCTTCCACGACACATCGGCACCCGATTTCCGGGTGCACGAATTCCTCGTGCCGTGCCTGCAGCCGATCGAGCCCCTCGTCCTTTCCGTAAACGCCGCAGAGCACAGGGTAGAACCAGTCCATGGCGAACCGCGCCTTGGACGGCCAGGTGCGATCGAATCGGTGGGGCCTGGAACGCAGGGCCTCACCAACCCGCTGGCGGGCAGCCTCAAGGTGTCGCGTGGGCCGGTCCAGAACCCTGGCGCAGTCCACTGCAGCTTCCAGACTCCGGTGAATGCTCGCGCAGCCGGTAATGAGCGCATCTTCGTTGACGCCGTCGCCGAGATCTTCCGCCCAGAAGATCTCGCCGGTCTCCGCCTGCAGGTTGCAGACGTAGCCCATCGCCTTATCAACGACCGGCCAGAAATCCGCAAGAAACGCGCGATCGCGCGTGATCAGATAGTGATGCCATACGCCGGTTGCGATGTAGGCGACGAAGTTGCTCTCTATGCGGTTGGTGAGCGGTTGCCCGTCGGTATCGTAAGACGCAAACCAGCCGCCGTTGTCGAGCTGACAACGACCGAGCCATTCGTAAGCGCGCTCGGCATCGGCGCGATCCCCGGCGATCGACAGGCCCATTGCCGACTCGACATGGTTCCAGGGGTCCGTGTGATGGCCTTCGAACCAGGGGATGGCGCCGCTTGGCAGTTGCGTGCGGCTAATGAACTCGGCAGTGCGTCGGCTGCGTTCCTCCCAGTTCACTGCTCGGCCCCGTCGTTGAAGTACATGACGACGCTCTTGCCCAACAGCGGGTTGAGCAACTTGTCGAGCGTGCGGGTGAGCCAGGGGCCTTGCATCAGATCCCACACCAGAAGCCTGTGATAGGTGCGCACCGGCCAGGCGCTCTCGCCCCGGTCCCAGAACAGGCATCGAAGCCACCAGTACGGCACGTGCAGAGCGTGCGCCCAGTGCCGCTCGCGAAAGCTGAAACGTCGTTTCTCGATGGCTTTTTTCAGCGTGCCGGTTCGAAAGATACGAACGTGGCCGCCCGGTACCTCGTGGTAGGCGTCCGAAAACTGCCAGCACACCCATTCGGGAAAGAACCGCGGCACGCTGACGGCAATGCGGCCGCCGGGTTTGAGGACCCTGCGGATCTCGTCGAGCACTGCTTCAAAGTCGGGAATGTGTTCGAGCACCTCAGAACAGACCACCACGTCGAACGTGTGATCCGGGAACGGCAGGGACAGCCCGCTGCCTCTGACGAAATTGAGGCAGCGATGGTGGTCGTCGGGGTCGACGAACTCCTGGAATCTGGCTTGGCTGGTGTTGAGGTCTTCTCCCGACAGATCTAGTCCCACCACCTCTATGGGTGCGTCCAGATAAGCCAGGATGCTGTGTCTTCCTTCGCCGCATCCGAGGTCGAGCAGTCGCTCACCGGGTTGCAGCTCGAGGCGCGCAAAATCGATCGTCTGCAGGCTCATCCGATGACGCGCCTGTAGTGCTGCACCATGCGGTCGGCCGCCTGCTGCCAGGAGAACTCCCGCAGCACCCTCTCCCGGCCTGACTGACCCAGAACATGACGTCTGGGCTCGTTCTGCAGCAGCTCGCCGATTGCCTGCGCCAGCGCGCCGGAGGACTTGGCCGGCACCACGATGCCGGCATCCCCCACCACTTCAGGCAGGGCACCACCGTCGGTGCTGACCACTGGCACACCGCACGCCATGGCCTCGCCGGCCGGCAGGCCGAATCCTTCATACTCCGATGGCACCACGGCAATGGAAGACTGAGCGTACAGCGCTACCAGCGTTTCGTTGGAGATGCCGGTATGAATCTCGATGTTGGGCCACAGTCCGGCCTTTTCGATCAGTGCTTCGGTCTTGCCGCCGGGCTTGGGCCGGCCGATGAACACGAGCTTCAGGTCTGGAAACGTCGGTAAGAGGCTGGCGATGGCTGGAATCAGGTGCTGGGTGCCCTTGAGCGGCTGGTCTGCGCTGGCGGTGGTGATGATCTGTACGGGGTTGCGTGGCGTACCTGGTATCGGCTTGAACTCGTCGCAGTCGATACCGTTGGGTACGACGGTGATGCGCTCGCCTGGCAGGCCGAATGCGGTTGCGATATCGCGTTTGGCGTTCTCACTGACGGTGACTATGTGCTCCAGGCGCTTCGCCACCCGGGTCTGCATGCGCAGAAAGTTGTGCCATCGGCGGATACCCAGTTTTTCGATGCGGGTGTGGGCGTGCGCAAGTGCGATGTCCCGGTCCCAGGTGATCGGATGATGGATGGTGCTGGTGAGCGGCAGGCCGGCCGCCTGGATGTCCAGCAGGCCGCTGGCGAGGCTCTGGTTGTCGTGGATGATGTCGAACTGCTTGCCGTGGTGGCGCAGGTAGCGCCGCAGCCGTCTGCCGAACGTGTAGGGTTCTGGGAAACCTCCGGTGGCCATGGAGGTCCACTCAAAAAGATCGGTGGCGCTGCCCAGATGCGGGGCTTTGAGCGCGGTGAGATGGTTTTCTTCAGCGTACAGGTTGAGTCCCGGAAGCGGAATGAGTTCCACCGACGGGTGCAGATGCGGGTAAGGTTCCCCGGAAATGACGCTCACTGAGTGGCCGGCGTCTGCCAGCGCTTTCGACAGGTACTTGATGTACACGCCCTGGCCGCCGCTGAACGGGTTGCTGCGGTAGCCGCACAGGGCGATCTTCAGCGGTGTCGCAATGTCGCCCAGAGGCGCTGCGGCAGTGGCAGTCTGCATGATGGATCGGAAGCCTGGTGATTCAAACGCCGGCAGGACAGTAGCCGATTCTGTGATGCGCGGGCAACTTGACTGGATTGCCGGCATGGGTAACGGTGCCAGCATGAAGATCTGGATTGACGGCGACGCCTGCCCCAACCCCGTTAAAAACGTGCTGTTCAAGGCGGCGGATCGTCGGGGTGTTGAAACGATTCTCGTGGCAAACCATTTCGTGCGGGTGCCGAACTCCGTCCATATCAGAGCCGTTCAGGTACCAGGCGGCTTTGATGAGGCAGACCACGAAATCGCCCGGCAGGCTGAAGCGGGCGACCTTGTGATCACCGCGGATGTGCCGCTTGCGGACGAAGTTGTGGGCAAAGGCGCGATGGCGCTCAATCCGCGCGGTACGCTTTACGATGCAGAAAATATCAAGAGCCATCTATCCCGGCGGGACATGATGGAAGAGCTGCGTTCTTCGGGAATGGTCAGCGGCGGGCCGCCGGCTTTCTCGGCGAAAGACGTGCAGAACTTTGCTAATGCGCTCGACCGGCTGCTGGCGCGAGCGGTTTAGACGACTCTGACCAATCTTGCGATTTCCGCCCTGGTGCTGGTCTCGACCTCTTCACTGGTATGCAGATGGTGGTAGAGGTTGGCCAGCCATTGCTGGCCGTCCTGAATGCGTCCAAGGCTGCGCAGCCCTTCGCTGACAAACGGGCGAACCTGGCTTTCAAAAAACTCCGGGAAGCGTGCACGCAGCTCACCAGGGTTGGCGAAGTTCTGCCGCTCGGCTTCGCCGGTTTCCACGAATTCGGCGTACAGGCGCGGTAGCTTCTTGAGATACTGCGGATCGGCCATCTGCCCGAGCAGGTCGGCCGCCCGAACCAGCGCTGGAATGATGCCTACCGGCTGCTCCTGAGCGCTGCGGGAAACGGGAAACAGTGTGATGGCGATGGATGTGCGCAATCGTGACTCGTCGATGAACGAAGTGCCGGCGAATCTGTCCTCGACGTAGAGGCAGCTTCGCTCTACGTGGTACGGAGTGAGAAATGCATCGGTGCAACCTGGCGGCAGGGCCACCTGGTTGCCTGCAGCGTCAATGACGCAGTGGCTCTCGGAATCGGCAGGCAGAAGGTCGCGCACATAACCGACGTCGTGAAACAGCATGGCCAACACGGCGTGCAGCCAGTCGTCGGCGTCGAGATCGCCGTTGCTGACCTGCCGCCCCTGGAGCATGGTCTGCCCGATGTCTGTAACAAGAATGGTGTGCTGAACGTCGTGATATGCGCAGTCGCAGCCGAGCATGATCTCGAGCGCGGTGCGGGCAGCATTCTCCAAGAGGGCACAATAGTCAGTGGGCGCGTTTGGAAACGCGTCATGGAACTTCGCCTGTATATGGCCGACGAATGCGTCGATCATGGTGCTGTTCGCGTTGAACACGGGCACCTCGGTGACCATTGAATGACGCTGATTCTACCTTCTGCGCCACCATTGCGGGCGTGCCGTAGTGCTCACTCGCAGGTGTAGTGGGTCACCACTTTTCTGAATATGATGCATGTATATCACACTCATACGTGAACCTGACTCATGTCACAGATCGAACTTCGACACCTTCGCACGCTGGCTGCGTTGCGGGACACCGGGAGCCTGGTAGAAGCGGCGGAGCGGGTGTTTCTCACTCAATCGGCGCTTTCTCATCAGATCAAGGATCTCGAGGAGCGCATTGGTTGTGCGCTTTTCATCCGCAAGACCAAACCGGTGCGTTTCACCAGCGCAGGCTCCAGGCTCGTCGCGTTGGCCGATCAGGTGCTGCCGCTCATGCACCGCGCGGAGCTGGACGTGGCTCGGCTGGCCGGCGGCGAGTCCGGGCGGATACTCATGGCCATCGAATGTCACAGCTGCTTCGAATGGCTGCTTCCGGCGATAGACCGCTACCGCGAGCGATGGCCTGACGTAGAGCTCGATATTGCCAGCGGTTTCCCCTTTGCGCCGCTGCCGGCGCTCGCCAGAGGGGATCTGGATCTGGTGATCACTGCAGACCCGGTAGATAGTCTGGATCTGAGCTATCTGCCGCTGTTCAGCTACGAGGCACAGCTGGCGGTGAGCAAGGATCATGCGCTTGCCGGTCGGGAATGGGTGGAACCGATGGATCTTCAGGACCAGACCCTGATCTCCTATCCGGTCGATCGGTCTCGGCTCGATGTTTTCAAATCATTTCTCGACGTGGCTGGCGTTGAGCCTGCGAGGGTGCGTACGGCCGAGCTGACGCCGATGATGATTCAGCTGGTGGCCAGCGGACGTGGCGTCACGTGCCTGCCGAACTGGGCGCTGCATGAGTACCGCGAGAAGCGCTACATCCATACGGCTTCGCTCGGAGAGGAGGGCATCTGGCCGACGCTTTACGCGGCGGTTCGCGCCGACCAGGCGGATGCGACCTTCATGCAGGGGTTTGTAGACACCGCTCGGGAGACGTCGTTCGCCAACCTGCACGGCATCGTTACCGCGGAATTGGGTTAGCGGGATCGGTCAGGGCACCAGGGTGGTAAGCACCCACTCACCTTCGTTGAACTGCCAGCGGAGCCGATCATGCACGCCGTTGCTCTGCGCCAGGTCGAGCCGCTCAACGACTTCGGCATTTAGCCAGTAGCCTACCGCGGTGTTTGGCGGCTCCAGGGGATCCGGCAGTTCGGTGGCTTGTAGCTCAGTAAGCAGCGTGCTTCGGTCGCTCACCTCAGACGACTGCGTACGACCTTTCATGTAGTACCAGTCCATGCGTTTCGGCGGGTCTGGACGCAGATGCCAGCTCGCATGCACCTGCTCGTTGGGGATGGCTTCCACGACCCCGCTCAGACGGTACTGGCGCTGGAGGCTGGCGAAGTAAACGCACAACGCAGCGCGGCCCGTAGCGAGCTGCCGCTGCTTCGGGCTCGTCGCGTTGATGAAAATCCCGAACCGGTCTCCCACGTCTCGCAGAACCAGAGTGCGGATCTGCGGCAGGCCCATCTCGTCCACGGTTGCCATGGTGCAGAGGTCAGCGTGGGCATCGCTCAGGTCGCGGGCGCGCTCGCGGTCGGCTCTCAACTCCGAGAGAGGATCGATCATCCTGCTGACCGGTCAGTCTTCCTCGGTGAGCTTGCGGCGGAGCTCAGCCACATCGCGCTGGATCTCTCCCAGGCGGAAAATCAGATCGGGTAGCTGATCGCTGATGCGCCACAGAAGGTAAGCGATGGCGAGCAGCAGAAGAAATGAAAAAATACCCATGGGTGCCTCTCGTGTTTATCCGGGTGCCTGTATAGCAGGGGCTTGCACATCATTCCAGAGAGCCGACGATGCTTTTGCGCTGGCTGAGCTCGATCCAGTTGCCGTCGGGGTCGCGCACGAAGGAAATGTACGCGACATCGCCCAGCCTCACAGGTGCTGTACCCTCACGACCTCCGGCAGCCAGGACCTGAGCGTGGACAGCGACAACGTCGAAGATCTGCACTGTCATGTAGCGGTATCCCGGCGCTTTCTGCACCGGATCGTCCCTGGTCAGGCCGGCGCTGAACCGCAGTTGTGTCACACCGCAGGCCACCGTATCCGAGGTGATCGCTTCAAACCCCATGGCGGTGGTATAGAAACCCATGGCCCGGTCCACGTTAGAAGTGGTGATCTCCACGCGCATCTGCTCGATGCCGTCGAAGCCTGCTGGCACCCGGGTAATCCGGTTGCCGTCCGGGTCAGTGCGCGCGATCGGTGCGTCGACCTCCGCGGCAATCAGCAGTTCGCGGATGCCGCTGGGTTCGGCCTCGGCCAGGGGGTCTCTGGAGTGGTTCAGCTTGAAAACCGATTCACCGATAGCGTGGCGATGCTGGCGCAGCCCGTTGCCGAGCGGCAGCATTTCATTGAACGGCAGCCCGACTTCGGTCTGCCAGAACTTCAGCATCGGATCCAGATGGTTGGTGTAGAGGCCGACATCCATGGCCTGTTTGGCGAGCTTCATGACTTGAGACCTTTTGGTGTGACGATCGCGTCCAGCGTAAAGCCCTCTGGCGTGCTGTCCTGCCAAGCCGCTTCGCTGGCAAAGCAGGCGGTGGCGAAGGTCGGCAGGTCAGCAAGCGCTGGATCGTCGGCGAGCAGGGAAATGAGCTGGCTGATGCCCGGGTTGTGTGCGATGACGGCAACCGATGAAACGTCATCCGGCGTTGCGCGCACCTGATCGAGCAGTGTGTCGGGACTCGCAAGATAGAGCCCCTGCTCGAAGAGAACGCACTCATCAGGCACCCTGAATCCGGCGGCCGCATATCGGCAGGTCTGCCTCGTTCGCTCTGCGGCGCTGCACCAGATCCACTCGGGCGGATGGGCGGCGTCTGCGTACCATTCCTGCATACGCTGACCGTTGCGATGACCGCGGGGGTTCAATGGCCGTTCGAAATCCGATTGGCCCGCGGACGACCAATCGGATTTGCCGTGGCGTATCAGCCAGAGATGTCTGGTCATTCGTAGAGCGCGAAGAACTCTTCGAATGCCTTGAGCTGATTGCCTGCCGCCGATGAGGGCACGATGATCGGTGTTTTGATGCCTGCATCGAACCAGGCCTCGATGCCTTCGCGCACTTCGCTGGCGCTTCCGAACAGGGTGGTGTCGGCCAGCCAACGGTCTGAAAGGCAGTCGGGAACCTTGTTGTGGTCGCCGGCATCGATTGCCGCCTCAACCGCGTTCATCTCTTCCTCATAGCCCGCGGCTTTCCAGTAGTTGCGATAGTTCGGCAGGTAGGCGTAGCTGGTCAGCGTGCGCCGATTGACTGCTGCGGCAGCGGCCTTGTCGTCGCTGATGCAGGTGGGAATCATGTTGCCGATGAAGAAGTCGTTGCCGTTGCGGGCTTCATCGCTGAGCACAGACAGCGAATGGCTCATGTACGAGCGAGCACCGTTGGCAAACACCATGCCGTTGCCGATCTCTTCTGCCAGCTGGATCATGCGGTCTCTCAGGGTGGCAAGCACGATGGGCGGTTGCTCGCCTACCCGCTCAGTGCCTTTCAGCTCTTCGACGAAGCGGCGCATGTCGCCCAGAGGCTTGCCGGCGGTGATGCCCATACGGGTGAGCGCCGGCTCGTGGCTGACGCCGACGCCGAACAGAAAGCGGCCGCCGGAGATTTCGTGGATGAACGATGCTGTAGAGGCGAAGTCCCGTGCCTCGCGGAAGTAGATCGGCATGATGCTGGTGCCGAGCGTAATTTCGCTCGTGCGGGCGGCCAGCGCCGTCATCAGCGACAGGCTGTCTCCAAGGCTCGGGCCGAAGATGCCCGGGTAACCCCGGCGTTCGATCTCTACTCCGAGCTCCAGAATTTTCTGACGCCGTCCAGGAACGGCGGCCAGACTGACTGCGGGTTTCTGCGACATGGATCTTCTCCCTTTCCCGTTTGCGATTCCGCGAGCTTATCACCGTCGGTGGCGGTTGCGTTGTATCGGCGGTGTTGGATGTCTGAAAGGAAGTGCCAGAGCGAGCCCTGCGCCGAAACCGCCCACATGGGCCCAGAAAGCCACCCCACCCGCACCCGAAGCAAACAGCCCGCTCACCAGCTGCAGAAGCACCCAGTACCCGAGCATGAAGAGGGCGGGCACGACGGTGCGCGTCGCGAAAAATCCCAGAATGATCAGCATGTGTACCCGCGCTTTTGGAAAGAGCAGCGCATAGGCGCCCATCACGCCGCCGATTGCACCGCTGGCGCCGACCATGGGTATCGTGCTGGACGGATCCGAAAAGGCCTGTGCTCCCGCGGCGGCAACGCCTGCAAGCAGATAGAAAAGAACGAAGCGTGTGCTGCCCATGACGTCTTCGACGTTGTCACCGAAGATCCACAGGAACCACATATTGCCCAGAATGTGCATCCAGCTGCCGTGCATGAACATACTGCTGAACACGTTGAACCAGCCACCGCCGCCATCGACATTGCAGATTCCGCCCGCGGCGGTACCCAGCGTATCAGCAGGTATGAAGCCGAAGCGGCAGACCGATGAGGACAAGGCGGGATCGGTGCCGAACCCCTGAACCGTCAGCCAGACGACGATGTTGACGCCGATCAGCGCCCAGGTGACCCACGGTGTACCGTAGGTCGGGTTGTCATCGCGTAAGGGCAGCATTGCTGAGCGCCTGATCGATCGCTGCAAGGAGCTGGTCGTTTTCCTCAGGCGTGCCGATGGTGATGCGCAGCGACTGGCGAAGGCGGTCCGTGTCGAAGTGGCGAACGAGAATGTGGTTGTCTTTGAGCGCCTGGTAGAGCGCTGGTGCAGTGATCGGGGCTTCCGAGCAATCCACCAGCAGAAAGTTGCTCTGGCTTTCCGGCGAGGTCAGGCCGCAGGCAGACAGAGCCGTACGCAGGCGTTCGCGCTCTTCGCGCACTCTGCGCCATGTTTCCCGCGCGTAAGCCTGATCCTCAAAAGCGGCCTGACCCACGACCTGGCTCAGGTGATCCATGTTGTAGCTGTCGCGGGTTTTCCACATGACCGGCGCCAGCAGCGACGGCGAGCCCATTAGATACCCGAGCCTGAGCCCTGCGAGACCGTAGCCCTTGCTGAAAGTCCTCAGTATCAGCACGTTGTCGTGATGAGCGAGCAGAGGCACTGCGCTATAGCCGATCTGTGGGTCGACGAAATCCACGTAGGCTTCATCGATCAGCAGCACACCGTTCAACGCGGTTGCGATGTCAGACATCTGCTGAGCGGTGGCGAGCGTTCCAGAAGGCGCGTGAGGGTTCACCAGGCAGGTGAGCTGAACGCTTTCGTCGTTCATCTGCTCAGCGAAGTTGTCAGCAAGGTGCCATTGCCCGTCGAGGGGCGAGTGCACCACGCGTGCATCCTGAATCTGTGCAAGCACCTCGTACAGCGAGTAGCTCGGCTCAGCCATACCGAATCCGGCGCCGGGTTCCACGAAGGTCGTGAGTGCAAGCCGAAGCGCCTCATCGCCGCCGTTGGTGACCACGAAATGATCGGGCGTGAGCTGGTGGTGTCGGGCCAGAGACTCGCGCAGCGGTAACGCGGTGGGCTGCGGATATCTTCTGAGGCTCGCGCCGGTCAGTTCGCCCAGAGCCGCATCCACTTTCGGGCTGGGCGGATAGGGGTTCTCATTGGTATTGAGCTTGATCGTGCGCGTGTCCGTGGGTTGCTCGCCCCACACATAGCCTGCCATCGCCGAGATGTTCGGCCGCTCGTAACTCATGCTTCGGATGCCTCGTTGACTTCCAATGGTTGCGGGTCTGCCGGCCCCAGCAGGTGGGCCAGCCATTCGGTGGACGGATTGGCCTCAAGCGCAATCTTTGCGGTCATGGTCAGGGGAACAGACAGGAGCATGCCAACCGGTCCCAGAATCCAGCCCCAGAACACCAGAGACAGGAAGACCACGAGTGTCGACAGGCCCAGCCCCCGCCCCATGAAACGCGGTTCCACCGCGTTCCCCATGACCACGTTGGTCACCATGTAACCGGCGATAGTGAGGAGTGCGTAGAAGGGGCCGAGCTGAACCAGCGCGAGCAGCACGGCAGGTACCGAAGCGATGATCGAGCCGATGGTCGGCACGTAGTTCAACAGGAACGCGAGCATGCCCCACAGCAATGGGAAATCGACCCCCAGCAGCATCAGATAGATGTAGACGATAATGCCCGTCACCGCGCTGACGGTGGTTTTGATGGCGATGTAGCGATTCACGTTGATGGCGAACAGCTCGAAGTGGGGCAGGTCGCGGTCGGGATTTTTCAGCACCTCACCAAGCTTGCGAGGAAAGCTCGACGCCTCGGCAAGTATGAATATGACGGTGAGCAGAATCAGAAAGCCGTTGGACAGGGCGCCGCTCAAGCCGCGCAGGGTGTTACCGGCCATTTCCAGGGCGATACCGACGTTCAGATATTCAGCGAGCAACGTGTCTGGAATTTCGATGTCGAAACCGGCCAGCCAGTCGACGCTGTCCATCCGCAGGGCTGCCAGGCGCTCCTGATAGAAGGGCAATCGGTCGGAAAACTCGGTTGCCGACTGCGCAACCAGTGCGCCGACGCCCACCAGCACTACGACGATCAGCAGCATGACGAGAGATATGGCAGCGGCCATCGGGACGCGTCGTTTTTCCAGCCAGAACACGGGTGTGGCAGCGATCGTGGCGATGAAAGCGGCGAGCAGGAAGGGCACCACCACTTCCTCGGCGGCTTTTATACCTGCGGCGATGATGATCAGCGCCGCGACGATGATCAGGCTGCGACCGGCGGTGGGACTCATGGAGATTCCTGTTCGGGCTTTCTTGTTCGGACTCGCGTCGATTCTAAAGAGCGGCGGTGTTGCAGGCTAGGCAGTTGCCGGCGCACCGCAGCAACACGATCCGCGTCGATGTCGGCGATGGCCACCCCTTCCCCTTCAGAGATCTCCGCGATGATCTCACCCCATGGATCGACGATCAGGCTGTGGCCGTACGAGCGGCGTCCGTTGCCGTGCTCACCGTGCTGGGCCGCGGCGATCACGTAGCTCTGGCACTCGATTGCCCGCGCCCGCAGCAACACGTGCCAATGCGCAGCACCGGTTGTGGCGGTGAAGGCAGAAGGCACGCTCAGGGCGATGGCGTTCTGGTCCACGAGTGCTTGATAGAGGTAGGGGAACCTCACGTCATAGCACACGGTCAGGCCGACCCGGCCGAACGGCAGATCGGAACAGACCACTTCGTCTCCGGGCGCGGTGTTCTGTGATTCACGCAGCTGCGTGCCGTCTTCCAGGCTGACGTCGAAAAGGTGAATCTTCCTGTAGCTGGCAACGATCTCGCCGTCGGTGTCCAGGTGCACGCAGGTGTTGTAGGCGCGATCAGATGCGGGATCTGCCTCATGGAAACCACCCAGAACGAGGTGGGTCTGCGTCTTCCGCGCAATGTTCCGGCAATGCTCGAGCAGGGGGCCGCCTGCGGGCAACGGTTCGAGAATCCGGCGTTTCTCTTCGCTCGTGCCGATGAAGGTGAACGCTTCCGGCAGAAAGATCGTTTCGGCGCCGGCGTCTGCTGCGGCGAGACACAAACGCGCTGAGGTCTCCATGTTGGCATCGACGTCGGCTGTGGCGCATAGCTGAACGATGCCGACCGTGGTGCTGCTCATGCGTTTTTCGGCGTGCTATCGAGCAACGCACCGACCCTCGCCACGAGCCGGTCCGCTTCGATTGGCTTGCTGAACACGGCTCTGATGCCGGCTTCCCTGGCTTTGAGGTCCTTGTCGTGCTGCAGGCCCTGGGTCGTCATGATGATGGGCAGGTCCGGACGTAGCGCCAGTAGATCCTGCGCCAGATCGAGCCCGCTGCCGTGAGGCAGGCTTTCGTCGGTAATGACCAGGTCGTATGAACCCGGATCGCTCACAAAATGCTCCAGCGCGTCCGTGGCGTGACGAGTTGTGGTGACATCGTATGCCTGGCCATCGAGCAGAATTGTCAGATAGTCCGAGACGGAGGCATTGCTTTCCACCAGCAGAACTCTCGCGTTTGAACGCTGTCTCGTTTCCGCCGGCATGTCGGCCAGATACAACGCAACGCGAAAGCCACCGCGAGCACGGTTGGCGGCCTGCACATGACCGTTGCACTCATGCACGATGCCGTGCACGACGCTGAGCCCGAGGCCGCTGCCGGCGCCGACGTTCTTCGTGGTGTGAAATGGCTGGAAAACTTCTTGCACGTTGCCGCTGATGCCCGGACCGTTGTCGCTGATTTCGATCGCTGTGTACGAACCGGAAAAACGCTCCAGGCACGAGGAGCAGAGTCGCTCTGAAACCTGTTTGCTGCGCACGACGATTTCGACGATGCCCTGGTCAGACATCGCCTCCGTGGCATTGAGGCATACGTTGACCAGGAGCTGCTGGATGCTCTGCGGGTCGATAAACAATCTCTGAGCCGGTGGATGGTCTCTGTCGACGTTCAGATTGATGGTAATGCTTGGCGGCAGGCTTGAACGCAGAAGGTTGTAGGCTTCCGCGACGGTTTCTTCCACGTCCACTTCTTTGACCTGGCCTGCGCTGCCACGGCTGTAGAGCAGCAGTTGACGCACGAGGTCGCTGGCACGATTGCCCGCTTTGAGAATCTCCTCAAGGTACCGACTCTGCTCGATAGTGCTGCCGATCCTCTGTTGAGCAAGCTCGGTGAAACCGACGATGCTCGCCAGAATGTTGTTGAACTCATGACCGATGCCTCCAGCCATCTGGCCGAGGGTGCGTTGTTTCTGGGCGTTGTGCAGCGTGCGTTGCAGCTGTCGGTGTTCTTCGGCTATTTCCTTGGCGCTGCGCAACTCGCGGACTTGTCGGGACAGTTCCAGGGCCTGGTGTTTCGCTTCGAGATCGGCCCTGTGGCTGCGGCGGGCGACGATTGCCAGAACGGAACTGAAAATGAGTATTTCGAGAAGGGCGCCTGCATGGACTGCCTGTCGGGTCCACTGGTTCATATCCAGATGCCCCATGAGCGTGGATGCATCGATAATGGCGCCGGCAAAAACACAGGCGATACCAGCCAGGAAGATTCTGCCGGCCCGGCTTCCCTGGAGCGCACTGCGTATGCCGAGAGCGACAAACAGCAGACAGACGCCAACGAGCAGGTAGGGTTCCAGCAGCAGGGTCAGGTAATGGTCGGTGCCCATGCGTGCAACGACGTTGGCAATGATCAGCGCCTGGGCGATGTTCAGTATCTGCGTGTGCTTCGGGAAGTAGGCTTGTGCGCGGAGAAAACGTATTGAGAACTGAGAAAAACAGATCACCGTGAGGACCAGGGTGATGATCGGCCAGTATTCGAGGAAGTCGCTCCAACCCGACCAGAGGTATTGCCGGCCGAAGCCATCCCTGTTGGCCAGGTATGCCAGCATTGATAGTGCGTAGGCGAAGATGCACCCGTAGATTACCTGACGCATGACATAGGCGATTGTTGCCGAGATGACAATGATCAGAAGGAACAGCGCGTAGTAAATGCCTTGCACTGTGGCCGCCGCGGCGGTGGATTTGGCGAGCGCGACGCCATCCTGAAACCGCAGCGGATAGTTTTTCGGCCCTGCTGAATCGTCTTGTATGTAGATCCAGGCGGTATCCGGTGGCAGTTTGAAAACGAAATCGGCCGCAACCATCGCGTGGTCTTCGAAACCGCGAAGCCGACCGCTGGAAACCGTTTTGATGTGTCGGTTTTCCGCATCCACGAAATGTACTTCGAATGCTTTCTGCACCGGGTTCTGCACGGAAAAATACGGCTTCGACGCCGATACGGAGCAACGTATCCAGAGCGGGTCTCGCAAGTACCCTGGTGAAATGTTGCTGCCGTCAGCACGCCAGGAGCGGCTGTTGATCATTTGCTCCAGACTGGCTGGCTCATCGAGCACCTGAAACGAGCAGCGTTCGCTGGCTTGTGCGCCGCCAGCAAACGTCAGAAGAACGAGAATTGAAGCAGCGAGCGCCTTAGAGATCTGGCTGAGCACAGCTCACTGGCGCTCCGAGATAGTCTTCGAGTGCGGGCAGGTTGAAGGCGTCGTCTTCAGAGATGAAGCTGATGCTCGTTCCTTCGGCACCGGCACGACCGGTTCGGCCGATGCGATGTACGTAGTCCTCCGGATCTTCCGGTAAGTCGTAGTTCACCACGTGGGTAATGCCGTCCACGTGGATGCCGCGGCCTGCGACGTCGGTGGCGACGATGTAGCTCACCTCGCCATCCTTAAAGCGGTTGAGCGTTGACAGGCGCTTGCGTTGCGGTACGTCTCCGGCCAGCGCCTCGCAGTCGATCTTTCTGTTGCTCAGGTACTTTTGCAGCCGATGGGTCTGGTCCCGTCGGTTGGCGAAGATCAGCATGCGTTCGGGTTTCTTCTTTTCGATGAATTCCACCAGCAGCTTTGCTTTTGCGTCGGTGCTGACGAGCCAGAAATGCTGATCCACCTGCTCTGTCGCCACGCTTTCCGGCTCGATCACCACGTGTTCCCCCTCCAGCGTCCACGAGGCGGCCAGCCGCATGACGTCGTCGTTGAAGGTGGCGGAGAAGAACAACGTTTGGCGCTCACGTTTGTGGGGTGTCTGGTAAACGATGCGCCGTACATCGGGAATGAACCCCATATCGAGCATGCGATCGGCCTCATCGATGACCAGAATTTCCACGTGTTTGAGGTTGATGTCGCGGCGGTTGACGAAGTCGATCAGGCGCCCGGGGGTTGCCACGAGCAGATCAACCGGGTTGCGTTGCAGCTTTTCACGCTGCTTTTGAAAGTCCATGCCGCCCACCACGCATTGCGTGTGTTCGTCCATGTACTGAGTGAGCGCATTGGCATCGCCCTCGATCTGCAGCGCCAGCTCCCGGGTGGGCGCCAGCACCAGCGCTCGCGGGCAACCGCTGGGCAGCGGCTCCTGCAGCGGGTTCTCCCAGAAGTGGGTGAACACGGAAATCAGGAATGCGGCTGTTTTGCCGGTGCCGGTCTGTGCCTGCCCGGTGACGTCGTAGTCGGCCAGGCTGAGCGGCAGAACAGCGCTCTGGATCGGTGTGCAGTATTTGTAACCGAGTTTCTGAATCGCCTGCATGAGCGGGTCGGGCAGGGCGAAGTCGTGAAAGCGGTCTTTGCCTTCCTCGGGTGGTACGTCGAAATCGGACAGTTTCCAGTTGCTCAAGCGTTTTGCTCCTCGAGTATTTGTTCTGAGCTGGCGAGCTGAACGCAGAGCACCAGGACATCCATGGCAGCT